>DAOWEO010000140.1 GCA_030638415.1 Bdellovibrionales bacterium
CAAGGTTCTTTTTTCTGCAACTGCTAAGCAAGCTGCAAGGTTTATAGATGATGTAGTTTTACCAACTCCACCTTTTTGATTAGCCATTGCAATAACTTTACCCATATCATCTCCTTCAATTTTCTAACAAAAAAATAATATATTGTTTTTCCTAAAATGGAAAACAGTATTTAATAAAAATCCGAAATATTTTTCTTTTTCTTCTTTGTTCCACGTGGAACATTTGATCTATAGCCAATAAGATATCTGGTTATCTTCTCAGGACCAGGGATTTCAACCTTCTCTTTACAAATACAAGTGTAACCAGGAAAATCTAACTTTTTTTCTTCCTCAAAAACATTCATACCCTTATAAAAAAATATTTCACACCCTAGTGTTACGTTAAGTGACATTAAAAATTTATTAATCTTACCTACTGCCTTAAAAGTTATTACACATTTCTTATCAAAGTATATATCCTCTACTCTTTCATGAAAAACTTTTACATTATTTAAATTCATTTTATCTGCAATAAGAGTTACAGCATCCACCTTCTTATTGCGTGCCTCAAAACCTAGGAAAACTTTATCTTTATAATAATTAGCAAGCGGTAATAATGGAAATCCCCCACCGAATCCAATATCAGCAATACATTCACAATTCAGAATAGCATCACGAAAAACTGGAATCTCAAGTGCAGGAATTAGAGAGTCCTGTATTTGCTTTTGGAAAAACTCTTCTTCATTAAGTATTCTTGTTAAATTAATTCCTTTTAACTCATTGGTAAAGATAGATAAGAGCTTATTTGAAAATTCATCCATTATTTTATCCTTCCTGCTACATAAGCAAGAGTTGCGGGCCGAATCCCCTTTATATTGCGCAATTGAGAAAATGTAGAAGGCTGGATCGCCTCTATTCGCTGTCGACACTCAAAAGATATATTTGTAGATTCGCATAAATCTTGCCAGATAATTGGTTTAGACAAAAGCTTTTTTTGCTTAGAATGCTCCCGTTGTGACCTGGTTATATAGCCTTTATATTTTAAATTAATAGCTACATTTTGCAGAACTCTAAAGTCAAATTTCAGTCCGTTGTCTATCAAATAATTCTCTAAAAATCCAACAATGTCTAATTTAGGATTTTTAAGTAGTTCTGCAATACTGTGAAAAGAGTCCTCAATTTTATATATCTTGGCCATATCTGAACTAATAAAAGAACACTTTTCTAGGATATCGCTAAGTAACTTAACTTCTTTAATATATTCCTGCTGGTATTGATCAATCTGATAATTAAGATTTAATGAACTTCTATAGGGTGCAATACGCTCTATTGTATTGTCTTCTCTGATATACAATCTGTTTTCAGAGCGAGCTGTAAAGAGCCTGTACGGCTCATCTCGAACGTTTGTTACTAGATCCTCAATCATTACACCAATATAGGAATCCCCTCTATCTAAAACCAAAGGCTCAAGGGAGAGTAGCGAAAGGCAAGCATTGGCACCTGCAATTAATCCCTGTGCTGCTGCTTCTTCATAACCAGAAGTTCCATTTATCTGACCAGCAAAATATAGCGAAGGCATAATTTTTAAGGCCAATGTGATATCAAGTTGAGTAGTTTCGATAACATCGTATTCAACGGCATAACCCGGTAAAATAATTTCGACTTCAGCGAGTCCATCGATAGATCTTAGAAATGCATTTTGTATATCAAGTGGGAGGCTTGTTGAAAGACCGTTGGGATACATTGTTGGCAGGTTAAGTCCTTCAGGCTCAACAAACACATGGTGGATATTTCTATCAGGATAGCGAAATGCCTTATCTTCAATACTAGGACAATATCTCGGGCCTACGCCACATATTTGACCATTAAAGAGAGGTGATCTTTCCTTGTTCGCCCTAATAATAGATAACGTCTCTTCATTAGTATATGCCATAAAGCAGCTGACTTGACGTTGAAAACGGTGCTTAGTTTCATGATCAAAATGAAAATTTTGTGTTCGGCTATCAGAACCCTGCTCTTTGAGCTTAGAGTAATCGATTGTCTTTGCATCTAGTCTAGCTGGAGTACCTGTCTTAAATCTCAATGTTTTGAGTTCTGATTTTTCAAAGAGTTCATCTAGTGCACCAGATCGATCACAGCTTAACCTTCCACCTTTACTTTTATCATCACCAACATGAGTAAACCCATCAAGAAATGTCCCAGCTGTTAAAATAACTTTTTTACAGCTGATAGATTGTGTTTCACAATCTACGGTAAAATTGTCTTCATCATTTAATACAACGCGAATAACTTTATCATAAATAATATCAAGATTTTTTAATTCACTTAGAAGTTTAGTCACATGATCAGAATATATGTCCTTATCAATTTGGTATCTTGTTGATTGTACCGCAGGTCCTTTCGTCTCATTTAAAATTCTACACTGAATAGCAGAATAATCAGCGACTCTTCCCATTAGGCCACCAAGCGCATCAATCTCACGAACAACTTGCCCCTTTCCAACTCCACCAATAGATGGGTTACAGGGAGTTGAAGCAATAGATACATTTGGCATAGTGATTAAGGTTACTCTAAAGCCGAAAGATTGTGCAATCCAAGCTGCTTCAACACCAGCGTGTCCTCCACCAATAATTGCAATGTCAAAAGAGTTCATTAATACTCCATTAAATGTTCCACGTGGAACTTTAAAATATGAGCTACTTTCCTATACAAAAATTGGTGAAAATGGAAGAGAGAATTTCGTCTGGTGTAATTATTCCAATGAGCTCTTCACAAAGTAAAGAGATTTTATTTATATGGTGTGATAAAATGCCATGATCATCACAAATTGTAATATCATCTTTAAATTCATCTAAGTAATTATATAAGCTGGCAATCACAAATCGCTGTCTATCAATTATAATGGGCTCATTGATAAAATAACTTTTATATTTATCCAAAATAATCTTATAAATTTCTGTTTTTAACGATGGTCCTATGGGACCACTTTCATCAACTGGTCCCATAGGACCATACAAAACTGGTCCCATAGGACCACATAAATTAAGGTATAAAACATTCGGAATATCAAAAGAAAAGCTCGATGAACACAGACATTTGTCCATATTGGTAACAATAACTAAGTCATATTTTGATGGATCAAAAGTATTTGTAAATTCGCAATAGTGGATTACTTTTAGCGAGAAGAAAGAATCCGAAAGTTGTTTTTTTGTATGCTCAATTCCAACTTGTTCAATCTTGTCAGTAGTTTCACGCAAACCAGCAGTGTCAATAAGCCTGAACAAAACTTGCTCAATAGAAATAGATTCAGACACATAGTCTCTGGTTGTACCAGGGATATTTGAGACGATTGAACGCTCTTGTGTCAGTAAATAGTTAAAAAGTGTACTCTTACCTGCATTTGGTTGGCCCGAGAGCACAATGGAAGGATTAAGCAGTGCAGAATTGTTATTTCTGGTACGTTCGAATAGTAATTCACTAGCGTGGAAGAAATTAGTAAAACTATCTAAGAAAATTTGCCTTGAAAGATCATCACCAATGTCTTCTGAAAAATCCAATGCAATATCAATACTTGATTTCAACTGTATAAGTAAATTATGAAGTTCTAGAAAAGATTCATGCAACTTACCTTTAAAAGAAGATTGTCCGGCTTGTAAAATTTGAGGAGAATTTGCATTTAATAAAAGATCAAGCCCTTCAACCTGAGTTAAAGAAAGCTTGTTATTAACCATCGCACGATAAGTAAACTCGCCTGCAAAAGCGAGACGAATATCAAAATTATTTATAAAGAGATTAATAATATTTTGAATGATAATTTGATTACCATGACAACTAATTTCTAAGATATTTTCACCATTATAACTAGCAGGAGCAGCGAAATAGACGAAAGTAACTTCATCAACCATAGAAGTACTATCAGCATCAATTATCTCTGTAAAATATGCATGTCTAGGTTTTACAAGGGTAAGGTTCTTCTTAAAAACTTTTTGAAAAGATGGTAGTTCAACAAAGCCAGATATTCTTATGACTGCAATTGCACTATTGCTCAAAGTTGAAGAACTAAGAGCAATAATGGGTTTTGTATCATAAAGAAACTTCATTAGTGATTATTATTTAATCATTTTGTAGACAAAAAGCTGTTGTGCAACACCAAAAATCGTTGATACGAAAATGTAGAGATTCAATCCAGCAGGAAGATCTTTCATAATCACACCAAAAATAAGTGGCATAAACATCATCACTTTTTGTTGAGTAGGATCGGCACTTGCACTAGGTGTAAGCTTTTGCTGTAAAAACATTGATAAGGCCATTAAGACAGGTAAAACATAAAACGGGTCTTTAATACTAAGATCACTAATCCAAAAGATAAATGGTGCACCAACTAATTCAACCGCTGCATACAAAACTTTATAAAAAGCAAAAAATATCGGCATTTGTAATAGCAATGGTAGACATCCTCCAAGAGGGTTTGCCTTTTCTCTTTTGAAAAGCTCCATTGTCTCTTTTTGCATTCTTTGTGGATCATCCTTAAATTTTTCTTTTAATTTAGTAAGCTCAGGCTGAATTATTTGCATTTTTTTCATACTTTTAAATGATTTAAACTGCAAAGGGAAAGTAAGCGTACGCACGGCTAAGGTTAGTAATACAATAGCAAGTCCATAGTTAGGAAATAGATCATAGAAAAATTGTAGAGCACGTAGTAGAGGTACTGCTAACAGTCCAAAAAAACCAAAATCAACTGAACGTTTAAGATTATGGCCATAATTAATTAATGTATCATAATTTTTCTTGGTATAAATATAGCTTAAGTTCAAAGAGCTAAGTTGATTTACAAGTTCTAAACTAAAGTATCCACCTTCAGTAGTATTAATTTTTGCAGCATGTTTAATATCAAATATTGTGGCAAATAGATGATAATTATAATCAATACCAAACCACTCAACACTACCGTCAACAAGCTCTTGATCACCGACGTGAATACGCTCTATATCTTTAGTAAAAACAATGTAATCTTTTACTTGATTGTTTTCTAGCTGTTTTTTCTTTGCATTAAAAGTAAATTTATATCTGTATGCTTTATCCGAATTTAATGCAAGACGTAGAAAACCCTTTTCATCAATCTGTGCAGTGAAATGAACATTAAAACGTTCATCATGTCCTTCAATCTTGGAATTAGTTTCTGTCATAATTTTGAAAGACAAAGGGACAAAAGATCCATTTGCATAAATTAAAATTTTACTACTTTCATCACCAACAAAAAGTTTTGAAAAAGGGAAAAGGGAATTTGAATTCGTGAGATCGTTAAATTCTAAATTATTATTAAATTTATAATCAGTTAAAGCAGAAGAAAGCTCAACATTAACTTTTTGCTTTATAGAGTCGGATGCTGTTTGTTGAGTGATAGCATCAGAAGTAAGAGAAGTTTTTCCAGTAGTACCCTCAATCCTGTTAACAACCCTCTCAACATTGCGATTATCTTGTGTCGCTGTTGTTTTAGAAATCGGTTGTTTTCCAGCCTCAGGATTAAAATAAAATTGCCAACCAAATAATATAACACCTGATAATACAATTGCTAAAAACATTCTTTTTTGATCTGATTCCATCGAAGCTCCTATTTATGATCCTTTAAATTTACAGGATCATGGCCACCATCGTGATAAGGGTGACATTTTATAATTCGTTTAAAAGAGAAATACAACGCTTTATACCATGAAAAATTTTGAAAACAAGTTAAAGCGTATTGTGAACAAGTAGGGTAAAAACGACAATTGCTACCCAATAATGGGGAGAGCAACTTTTGATATAAAGTAATTATTAAAATAAATAATTTACCCATTAGATGTCTCAGTCTTTAATTTGAAACTGGTAAAGGAACTTCTAAGATTATCTTTTAAGGTAGTAAGGACTGGCTTCTCTTTTCCAGATGCTCTTTTTCCTACTACTAAAATATCTATGTTTTTATTTCGAAGATTACTTGAACACCTGAACTCTTCTCGCACAATTCGTTTATATACGTTACGAATATTAGCCTTGCCAACTTTTTTAGTAATAGCAAAACCTAATCTTGCGTGTGTAAGTTGGTTTTCTTTGACAAAAATAATAAGTGATTTTGTCACATACTTTTTAGAATGCGACCTCATACGCAAAAAGTCGTCCTTGTTGAGTAGACGACTTTTTTTTAAATATAAAAATTCAGACACAATATAAAATTATTTTTCGCCAGTTTTAACTGTAAGGACTTTTCTGCCCTTAGCTCTACGGCGCGTAATAACATTCTTACCACCTGGAGTTGCCATTCTTTTTAGAAAACCATGTGTACGTAATCTTTTCATTCTTTTTGGTTGCCACGTTCTTTTACTCATAACTCACTCCATATATTTCAAATATAACATCGTTTAATTTTAGTCTTGTACAATTACAACTATCAGAAATAAAGGTCAAGTTCAAATATGGGAATTATTTACCTAAAAAAGTATTTTATTGAAAAGTGCAGAGAAGTTATGTATCTAGTGTAAAGAATAAATGGGTACAAGATATGGATAAAAAAAATATTTTTAGTAACTTTTTCAATGGACCGCTAGATGCAACTCCTAATGAGGAATCTACTTCCATAGATAAAATAGACAATAATTCAAATGACTTAGCAGATAGTTCTGAGTTTTCTGCTGATGAATTGGACCTTTTCAATCAATCTATTTTAGATCACTTGCGTGATGTCGTGCCTCCAAATAAGTTCAGAATACTGTTTGAAAAGACTTTCGCTTTACACGATATTCAAAACCAAAAAATATTTTTTCTTGTAGGTACTGAGATGCTTGCGAAAATGATTTCAGATAGTTACAAGAGCCATTTATCAACTGCTATCTTAAATACACTTGGTGAGGACTACGAAATTCAAATAAGTGTCTCAAAAGCTAGTATTGATATTTCATCAAGTAAAAATAATATATTACACACTCTAAATGAGTCAAAATCTACTTCATTTTATGAAAAGACTAAAATAAAGTCTCCAAAGTTTACATTAACTCCTGAGAGTACTGAAATAAATGCAATACAAAACTCCTCTCACACTTTCTCTCATGAGCCACCCAAACAAACAAGTACGTCTAATCCGAGTAAATTAATAGATCCAAATAAAAACTTTGCAAATTTCATATCTGGATCATCAAATAATTTGGCATTTGCTTCAGCCTTTTCCATTGCGCAAAATCCCGGAAAAGTTGAAAACTCAAAATCACTTTATATTTATAGTGACTCAGGTTTAGGAAAAACTCACCTTTTACATGCAATTGCTAATAAGGTTAACCAAGAGCACCCTAACCTTGTTGTATTTTTTATTTCTGCTACCGATTTTATTAATCAGTTTGTCGATTCCAAAATTAAAAATACAGTTAACGAATTTATGAAAAAATATACTACAGTTGTTGATATATTGATGATTGATGATATTCATGGACTGAGTAATAAGGAAGGAACACAGGATGTCTTTTTTCAGATCTTTAATTCCTTATATGAAAATAAAAAGCAGCTTATTTTTACTTCAGACAAAAAACCAAAAGATATTCTTGGCATTCCAGAACGTTTGAAAACCCGTCTACAATGGGGATTAATCGTTGATATACAGAGACCTGATTACGAAACTAAAATTAGTATTCTAAAATCATATGCTGCACAAAAGGATATTTTTATACCAGATACAATTATTGAATTAATGGCCAGCGCACAAACAGAAAGTATTAGAGAATTAGAAGGATTTATAAATCTTCTTTCCCATGTTAGTGGAATAGAAGGTATTCCAATTGATGAGAATTTAGCAAAAAAATATTTAAGACTAGAGCAAACAAAAGTAAAAAAAATAACTCCAGAATCAATTACAAAAAATGTCGCCACACAGATGAAGCTAAATGTTGCTGATATAAAATCAACAAAAAGAACTAAAGATTTAGCAATTGCTAGGCATATCGCAATTTATTTAACTAAAAAACATACCCATATTACCTTAAAGGAAATTGGCCAATATTTTGGTGGAAGAAATCACTCAACTATTTTAAGTAGCATTGCAAAGATTGAAGATGAAATAAAAATCAATATTGCTCTGTCCGAAGATATTATTCAGATAGAAAAGCGAATTCATTAAATAAATTTAGTATTTTAAACAAAATTTACAACATTTGTGGATCGAGTTATAAACATTTCAGTTTTCAACATTAAAAGTTTTCAACATGTTGTAAAAAATGTTGAAAATTTAAGATAAAAAGACAAATATATTTAGTTTATGTTGAGAAAATGTAGAAAAATGTTCAAAAACACACTTTAAAAATAATTTTTCTAAGAATCTACGTACTAAATAAAAAAAAATATTTAAAATATGAAAAAAAATGTTACAAAGTGTTTATAAAAAAATTGATTAACTAGTTGAAAATATACATTTTATCTAGTTTTTAAACATTTCAACACACTTATTATTATTATTATTAATATATAGGGGTAAAGAAAAAAGCTTTTAGACAAAACTGAAGATAATAATTAACTCTTGAAATAATGAATCGCATTAGCTAAAAATTAGAAAACAGATATGAAGGAAAAAAAGATGTTAGTTAAAACAGATGTAGTATATCTCCAAAATGCACTTAATAAACTTTTATCAATAATAGATAAAAGAAATACAAGACCAATACTTACACAAATTTTATTCAAAGTTAAAAATAACAAAATAGAATTAATAGCAACAGACCTAGAAGTATCAGCAAAAATAGTTATCAACGCAATTGTTGAAGAAGAAGGTATTTTTTGTGCAAATTCTAAAAATATACACGACATAATTAAAGAGCTTCCAAAAAATCAAGTATCTTTACAGCTTACCAACAATACTTTAGACATTCAGTGTGATGAAGTTTATTACTCACTTGTTGTCAGTAGCAGTGAAGAATACCCAACACTAGCTTTTCCAGCATATGATCACTCTATAAAAATGCCTGCTAGAATTTTATCAGATATTATAAATAGAACCTCTTTTGCAATTTCAACAGATGAAACAAGATTATTTTTAAATGGTATATACCTTCAAGAAATTGATTCTAAGCTTAGGGCCGTTGCAACTGATGGCCATCGTTTAGCAATGTATGAAACTTCTTTAGAAGAACTTAATAATACTTATTTGATAAATGGAATAATCGTTCCAGCTAAAGGAATTTTTGAGCTTAAAAAAATTAGTGAAACTTTTGCTGATGAAGATATAAATATTCATATTGATGAATCCTTCATTTTTGTTTTTGTTAAAGATCTGTATTATATTTCAATTAGATTGATTGCACGTGATTATCCTAAATACCAAGAAGTAATTCCTAATAAAACAAGTTTTTCTATGATTGTTGATAGAGATCTATTTTTGGATGCTGTTAAAAGAATTAAAATTATGTCTAGTGAAAAATCTCATGGCGTAAAAATGGAACTTAAAAAAAATATGATGGTAATTGCTGCTAACCATCCATCACTTGGACATGCAACAGAAAATGTTCCTGTTGAATATGACGATGAGGTATTTCAAATAGGCTTTAATGCAAAGTACCTTATTGATACTTTTTCTGCTTTAGACAGTGGTGAAATTATTTTAGAATTTAATAATATTTTTAAACCAGTTATTATTAGATCTGCTCATTTACCAGACTTTCTTGGAATTATAATGCCACTTAAGTTGTAAGATGCAAGGCTACCTAGAAAAGTTAATAATAGAAAATTTTAGAAATATTGAAAAAGAAGAGATAAGCTTTGATTTAGCAATTAATTGTATTTTTGGTAATAATGGAAATGGTAAAACAAATATCATCGAAGCTATATACCTACTAATTAATAGAAAATCTTTTAGAAAAAACTCCAGTTATCCACAATTTTTAAATTACGATGTAGATGGAAGTATTTTTTCTATTCAAAGTCTTTTTACTATGGATAATTATAAAGAAACCTTCTCAGTGAGACATTTTTCACCAAAAGAGATTCAATATACTCATAATGGAAAAATTGATAAATCTAAGATTAAGATAACATCTATTTTTATCAATCCATTTGATGCTTATGAATTTTTTAATACTCCTAAAAAAAGAAGAGACTGGTTTGATGAACATCTATCAAAAATAGATAAAAATTATAAACAGTCTTTAAAAAGATACAATCAAAGTGTTAAACAGAAAAATATTCTTTTATATCAAAAACCAATTAATTTTAGAAAGCAGGTAGAAGCACTAAATATTGAATTAGCCACAAATATAATAGAAATAACAAAAAGTAGAGTCAGTTTTTTAGAAGATCTTAAAAAGTATTATAGTAATACTTTTAAAAGAATTTTTGATATTGACTGTGAATTAAATTTTATTTTAGAAAGTTCTGCACCGCAAAAAAACAGAGAGCAAACACTAGAATTTCTAAATAATGCTATAGAGAAAGAGAGTATTATTGGTAAAACTCAGTATGGAGTTCACAAGGATAATTATCTTATTTTTTTTAATGGATTAAATGCAATAGATTACTGTTCTATAGGTCAGCAAAAAATGAGTTATTTTAGCTTGATATTTGCTTATATAGAGCATTTTAGGTATAAGTGTAATACTTTTCCTATGATTTTAATGGACGATATTTCAGGCGAATTAGACGATACTAGATGGGACAAATTAATTTCATATCTAGACGATCTTAAACTTCAAGTAATTATCACCACAGCAAATATTAAATTCAAGGAAAAGCTACTAAATCTTAAGGCCGTAAATTTACTAAATATTGTGAATGGCAGAGTAAAAATTTTTAAGGAGCCAGTGTGAGTGAAGAGCATCAATCAATTTCTGCAGTAGATCGAACTTATAATGCCGATCAAATTAAAGTTCTTGAAGGCCTAGAAGCAGTTCGAAAAAGACCTGGAATGTATATTGGTGATACCAACTATCGTGGTCTTCATCATCTTGTATATGAAATTGTTGATAATGCAATAGATGAAGCTTTAGCTGGATTTTGTACCGAAATAAAAATTATTATTCATGTAGATAACTCCGTAACAGTTATTGATAATGGACGAGGTATTCCAACAGGTATACATAGTATTGAAAAAGTTTCTGCTGCTGAGCTGGTTTATACCAAGCTTCATGCTGGCGGAAAATTTAATGAAGAAGGTAGTGCTTACAAGGTTTCTGGTGGATTACACGGTGTAGGTGCTGCAGTAGTAAATGCACTTTCTAAATGGGTTAAAATTGAAATTAAAAAAAATGGCAAGGTTCATCAGCTTGAATTTGATCATGGTGTTGCTGTTGCTCCCCTAAAAGAGGTTGGAGTTTTAGAAGACGTTAATGATTCTGGTACAGCAGTAACTTTTAAGCCAGATAATGAAATTTTTGAAGTTCATGAATTTAATTATGAAACACTCATTAATAGATTTCGTGAGATGGCATTTTTAAATAAAGGCTTAAATATAAATATTAAAGATGAAAGATCTGAGAAAAAAGATATTTTTCATTATGATGGTGGTTTAGTTGAGTTTGTTGAATATTTAAATAGAGCAAAGTCGGCTGTTCATAAAAAACCAATCTACATCGTTCAGCAACGTGAAGATTACGAAGTTGAAATAGCGATGCAATGGACAGATGCTTATTCAGAAGTTTTATCAGGATATGCAAATGCTATTTCTACTCCTGGCGGTGGAACTCATATTTCTGGATTTAAAACAGCAATAACTCGAGTTTTAAATTCATATGCGAAAGAAAATAATGTACTCAAAAATAGTAAAATATCACTTACTGGTGATGATATGCGTGAAGGTTTAACAGCTGTTATATCTGTAAAACTTCCCGAGCTACAATTTGAAGGGCAAACTAAAGATAAGCTAGGTAACTCTGAAGTTGAAGGGATTGTTAACTCTCTAGTTGGCGAAGGACTCAAGACTTATTTTGAGGAAAATCCATCAATTGCAAAAACCATTGTTAGAAAGTCTGCGGACGCAGCAGCAGCAAGAGAAGCTGCTAGACGAGCCAGAGATTTAACAAGACGAAAATCTGTTTTAGATATTGGCGGTCTTCCTGGAAAAATGGCAGATTGCCAAGAGAAGGACCCTGCCCTATGTGAAATTTACATTGTGGAAGGGGACTCTGCGGGTGGCTCGGCTAAACAAGGTCGTGATAGAAAAACGCAGGCGGTACTTCCACTTAAAGGTAAAATTTTAAATGTAGAAAAAGCTCGTTATGACAAAATGCTAGGTAATGCAGAAATAAAAATGTTGATCCAAGCAATGGGTACAAGTATTGGAAAAGATCACTTTGATATTAGTAAACTTCGTTATCATAAAATTGTTATTATGACCGATGCTGACGTCGACGGGTCACACATTAGAACACTTATTTTAACTCTATTTTATAGACAATTTCCTGAAATTATCGAACAAGGTTATCTCTACATTGCTCAACCACCTCTTTATAAATTTAAAAAAGGTCGTGCAGAGCAATATCTAAAAGACGAGGATAGCTTAGAAGAATTTTTAGTTTTAAATGCTGTTAATAATATGGATGTATATATTGATGATGAGAAGCAAGATAAAGAGGCAGTTAAAAATCTAATTAATAAATTTAATCATTATGTTGGTATTATTAATTCTTATGATCTTCACTTTGATAGCAATTTACTGCGTGAAATAATTGAAAACTCAGCAATAAGTACTGAGCTACTCGAAGACGAAGAAAAACTATTAATAGAATTAAAAAAGTTAGATGATCACTTCAAGCCATTACAAGATGAGTCGTTAAAAGAGTACTTATTCACAATTGAAAAAGATAAACTTGGTGTAAATTTTATTCAAGTAATTGTTAAAACTTCAGCACGTACAAAAAAGTTTAAACTAAATAGTTATTTTTTAAGCTCAGCAGAATTTGCAGATTTACATAATATTTATGATGGTATCAAAAAGTATTTTTCAACTTCTTTTGACGTTATTACTGAAAAAAGTGGAAAAGTTACTTATGTATCGTTAGATGATTTCAGTCGTGAAGTTAAAGCTAGTGGTAAGCAAGGTGCTTACATTCAGCGATATAAGGGTCTTGGAGAGATGAATCCAGAGCAGTTATGGGATACAACGATGAATCCCGAAAATAGAACTCTTTTACAAGTTAGAGTGGAAGATACAATTGAAGCAGATCAAGTTTTTTCTGTTTTAATGGGTGATCAAGTTGAACCAAGACGAGAGTTTGTAGAAAAAAATGCTCTAAACGTTAGAAATTTAGACGTATAAGGTAAAAGTATGAGTGAAGAAAAAAATATTCATGGGAAAATAGTACAGCTACCAATTCAAGATGAGATGAGAAATTGCTACCTTGATTATGCTATGTCAGTAATTATTGGTCGTGCTCTTCCTGATGTACGTGATGGCTTAAAACCAGTGCATCGTCGAATTTTATTTGCCATGCAGACTCTAAATAATTATCACAATAAGCCATTTTTAAAGTCGGCTCGTGTTGTAGGTGATGTAATTGGTAAGTATCACCCACATGGTGATTCAGCCGTTTATAATGCAATAGTTCGCTTAGCACAGGATTTTTCTCTGCGTTATCCACTAGTTGATGGTCAAGGAAATTTTGGTTCAATTGATGGTGATAGCGCTGCGGCTATGAGATATACAGAAATTAGAATGAAAAAACTTTCAGAGGAGATGCTGAAAGACTTAGATAAAGAGACTGTTGATTGGCAACCAAACTATGATGATTCTTTAAAAGAGCCAAAAGTTTTACCTGCTAAAATTCCTAATCTTTTGATAAATGGATCAACTGGTATTGCGGTAGGGATGGCAACAAATATTCCTCCACATAATTTAACAGAAATTGTTAATGGTCTGCTGGCCATGATTGAAAATCCTGAAATCACCATTCCCGAATTAATGCAAATTATTCCAGGTCCAGATTTTCCAACTGCTGGAGCAATTCACGGGACCGAAGGGATTAAATCTGCTTATCTTACTGGAAAAGGTGTGATACAGGTTCGTGCAAAAACGGTAATGGAAACTTTTGGTAAAGGCGAAGGGCGTGAGCGTATTGTTATTACAGAGCTCCCATATCAAGTTAATAAGGCACGTTTAATTGAAAAAATTGCTGATTTAGTTAATGCAAAATCTTTAACTGGAATTTCTGATATTCGTGACGAATCAAATAGACTTGGTATTCGAGTCTGTATTGATTTAAAGCGTGGTGAAATTGGAAATGTAATTTTAAATAGATTGTATAAACATACTCAACTACAAACTTCTTTCGGAATTATATTTCTGTCTATTATTAATAGTTCTCCTAAAGTCATGAATCTAAAAGAGCAGTTAAAAGCTTTTATTGATCATCGTCGTGAAATTGTTATTAGAAGAACAATCTATGAATTAAAAAAAGCTAAAGAGCGTGCCCATATTCTAGAAGGGTTAAAGATAGCAGTTGAAAATATTGATGAAATTGTTGCTATAGTAAAAAAGGCTGATGGTCCAAGTGATGCACGTGTTACTTTACGTGCTAGATTTGAGCTTAGTGAAATTCAGGCACAAGCTATTTTGGATATGCGCCTGCAAAAATTAACTGGTCTTGAGCGTGATAAAATTATTAAAGATTATAATGAAACTATCGCTCTTATCGGTCGCTTAGAAGGTATTTTAGGCAGTGAAGAGAAAATCTTTAGCATTATTAAAATAGAATTTACTGAAATCCTAGAAGCATATGGAGATGAGAGACGTACAGAAATTGTTTCACGTACTGATGAAATAATGATGGAAGACTTAATTAAACCAGAAGACGTGATTGTTACAATTACTCACAAAGGCTATGTAAAGCGAATGAGTATGGACACATATAAGACGCAAAAACGTGGTGGTGTTGGCGTGAAAGGTAGTAGCTCTTCTGCTGATGAGGATTTTTATGTAAATATTTTTACTGCCAATACTCACGATACAATTCTATTTTTTACATCTCGTGGAAATGTTTTTGCTCAAAAAGTTTATAATATTCCCGAGGGATCACGAACAGCTAAAGGAAGAAATGTTGTAAATCTTTTAAATGTTTCGTCTTCAGAAAAAATTAAAGAGATTATTGCTATTCCAAGTGACCGTGATGATAAATATTTAATTTTTGCAACTAAGAAGGGTCTAGTTAAGAGAACTTCCCTATCCGAATACAAAAATGTAAAACAAAATGGTATTCGTGCTATTAAAATTTTAGACGGTGATGCAATTGTAAATGTTAGAGTTTCTGATGGTAGTAAAAACGTATTACTTTGTTCAACTGGTGGAAAAATTATTAGATTTTCTGAAGAAGACTGTCGTCCACAAGGGCGAGTATCTCAAGGAGTTAAAGGGTTAAATATTTCTAGCGATGAAGAAGTTATCGGAATGGAACTTATTGATGACACTGATGAGATCTTATCTGTTACGCAGCATGGTTATGGTAAACGTTCAATGGTAAAAGAGTATAGAAAACAGAGCCGTGGTGGAAAAGGTATTCTTGCTATGCGCTTAACCGAAAAAAATGGGCCAATTATTCAAATTAAGCCAGTTACAGATAAAGATGATCTAGTTCTAATTACTAACAAGGGACAGGTTATTCGAACATCTATTGGTGGTATCTCTCTTATGGGTCGTACGACACAAGGTGTAAAATTAATAAATTTAAAAGAAAATGAAGCAGTTGTTTCTATTGAAAAAATTGTTGAGCCAGAGGAAAATGAAATTCCAGAATAAGATAAAATACTTTATTCTGCTTTTTATTGTTGCATGTGATTTTACTCCTAGAATTCATAAAGAGATTTTGCATGCTCAAAAACTTTTGTTAGATCAAAACTATTCTGCAGCTGTTACTAAATATGAAAAGATTTTATCTGAAGAAGTTAGCGATCCATTACGGGTGAAAATATTTTTTCAATTGTCAGAAATTTATCTTATTCATTATGGAAATAATAAAAAAGCTTTAGATTATTTAAGTCAAATCAAAGCGAGTAGTACAAATCTTGAAGCAGTAATTAAGGCAGAGGAAAAAACAGCAAATATTAATTTTTCTTTTGTGCATAACTATAAACAATCTCTTATCTCATATAACAAACTAATGAGTTTCGCTCCACCACAAGAAAATAGTGATTTTTATAAATTTCGTTATGGTCAGTCACTTTTATATAGTGGAGATTATTCTGAAGCAGTGAAAATTTTTACTACTTTTTCTGCTAAAGGATCTTACTCATCATTGAAATATTTTTATCTTGGGCAAGCTTATTTTTATTCTAGTAAGTGGAAGGACGCAATTAATAGTCTAAAAAAGTACTTAAAATTGATGAAAGGTAGTGAGAAAAAGATTGAGGCAAGATTTCTTCTAGCTAATTCCTATGAAAGTCTAGAAGATTTAAAAGAAGCTTATGACGAGTATTATGCAATTTTAAGTACATATCCAAATCCAGAAGTTATAAAAAATAAATTAAATTCCATTTATGAACGTCAAATCTCGAGTAAGAGATAATGAAGTTCGAAGCAAAATGGTTACCGATTGTATCTTTGGCACTTGGCCTTCCTGCAACAATTCTAATTACTGCAGTTGGATTATGGGAACTAGTAGCAAAAGAAATTATCTCTCAAAATATAGCACTTATACTTTTTTTAGCCGTAGTTACACACATGATTTTATTGATGGTTTATTATGCACTTAAAAGAAAAAATTAATCTAACAAAATATTTTTTATTGATGTCTGGTAGCTTTATGCTTACTCTTGTATTTATTCGCAGCTGGTTTGAACTGCTTGGCTTGCTTTGTTGCTATCTAGGAATTGTGATTAACCATGGATTCCATATTTATGGGGGATATCAATTGGTTGAACCTAGTGAAGGAGGTGTAAAAAAAAGTACGATTTTCTTTTTGCTCTCTAAACTACTTATTTTAGGATTTTTCTTATATATTAGTGTACAAATTCTTGAAAAAAAGATATTTATACCAGTTACAGTCTACTTATTTATGCTTTTTACCTTTAGTATCACCTTGAACAAAGATACTAAAAAAGGACTAGAATGAAACGATTAGCTATTTTATTGGCGTCATTATATTCAAGCAACAGTTTTGGAAGTGAAGGAGCTATTGTTTGGTTAAAGTTTATAGAGCATAAGCTTCACGTTCCTGAGCATATCCTTTCATTTACACTTGTTGGATCTTTTTTGATTCTTGTTGGTCTTTTATATAGATCAAAAGTGGCAAAAGTTAGTAATACTGTTATTCCTGACAGTGGGATAACTCTGCGTAATTTAGTAGAAGCGTATGGAAATTTTATTTTTGGCCAGTGTCGTAATGTAATCGGTGAGAAAAATGCAGCTAAGTATTTTCCATTCATTGCCACTCTGTTCATTGTTTTATTGCTATCTAATCTTTTAGGTTTGGTTCCGGGATTTATTCCTCCGACAGATACGTTGAATACCACTTTAGCAATTGGGGTATTTTCATTTCTTTACTACAATTATGAAGGTTTGAAAGAGCAAGGTTTTATTAATTACATGAAGCATTTTGCTGGACCTTTATGGTATATGGCAATTTTGATTTTTCCATTAGAGCTTATTTCACATTTTGTTCGTCCTGTTTCACTTGCACTTCGTTTACAAGGCAACATGATGGGTGATCATTTAGTGCTTTCAATTTTTACTGATTTAGCGCCTGCAATTGTTCCTATGATTTTTTTGCTTTTAGGTATGCTAGTTTGTGTTATTCAAGCTTATGTTTTTACAGTTTTATCAATGGTTTATATAGCTATGGCGGTTGAGCATCACGATCATGATGAGTCAGCTGTTGAGCATTAATTTTAAGGAGATTGTTATGAAAAATTTTGGTCTAATCGCACTGTTATTAATTATGAGTGGAAGCGCATTTGCTAGTGAAGCAGCTGCTGGAGATACTTATTTAAAGTATTTTGCATACTTTTTTGCTGTAGCTATTGCTGCATATGGTGGAACAACTGGTCAGTCAAGAGCTGCAGCTGCTGCACTTGAAGGGATTGCACGTAATCCAAATGCTGCTGATAAAGTATTTACTCCAATGATTCTTTCTTTTGCTTTTATGGAGTCACTTGTGATTTTTACTCTTATCTCAAAATTCTTTATTGGATAAGTTTTAAGACAAAACATTATTAAAAAGGGGGACATTTATTGTCCCCTTTTTTTTTTATTAGCTCCACTCCAGTTTCTTTGTTATAATTTAACTTAATCATTTCAAGGACTTTCTCTATGTTTCGTACAAAGATTAATGGTATCGGCCGTCATCTTCCTGATAATATTGTTACAAATTATGATTTAGAAAAAATTATGGATACTACTCATGACTGGATTGTTCAACGGACTGGAATTGAGCAGAGACATTGGGTAAAAAATAGAGAAGGCACTTCAGATTTAGCTGTTATTGCTGCTAAGCAGGCAATTGAAAACTCATCTATTGAGGCAAAAGATATAGATATGATTATTTTTGCAACTATTACCCCAGATTATTTCTTTCCAGGATCAGGTTGTCTATTACAGGAAAAGCTTGGATTAGATACTATTCCCGCAATGGATATCAAGCAGCAATGTACTGGTTTTGTTTATGGTATGGCGACTGCTGACCAATTTATTCGATCAGGTATGTACAAAAATATATTATTAATTGGTGCTGAGGTTCACTCAAAAGCCTTAGATAAAACGACACGTGGTCGTGACATTTCTGTGTTATTTGGTGATGGTGCTGGTGCAATGATTCTTAGTGCTACTAATAAAGATGATCCAACGTGTATTCTGTCATCTCATCTTCACTCAGAAGGTAAATTTGCTAAAGAGTTATGGACAGAAGCTCCTGGTATGGGCATGGATGATGAAGAGTTTATGAGTTATGATATTTTAGAGCAAGGTAAGCATCGCCCTTATATGAATGGTAAGCGAGTCTATGTTCATGCAATTAAACGTATGTGTGAAGGAATTATTGAGAGCTTAGAGTTTAACAAACTGAAACTTGAAGATATAGATTTGTTCTTTTTCCACCAAGCTAATTTGCGTATTAATACTGCTGTTGCAGAAAAACTAAATATTCCAGAAGAAAAAGTATTTAATACAATTCAAAAATATGGAAATACTACGGCAGCAACAATCCCAATTGGTATGCACGATGCTATTGAAGCGGGAGTATTAAAACCTGGTATGCTTGTGGCAACAAGTGCTTTTGGTAGTGGCTTCACTTGGGGAAGCTCCCTATTTAGGTATTAATATGAGTGATAAGTATTTTGTTTATATAAATAAAAAATATTATGGGCCATTGTTTCAAGAGGATATTACAAAGCTCTTGGATGACAAAAAAATTTCTATTTCAACTTATATATACGATGTTAACTTGAAATATGTTTTTATGTTAGGTGAGCACAAAAATTTTAACAATCTTTTACCAGAAAAGCCTCATGATAATTTTTTGAAGCAAAGCTATATTTTAATTAAAGATTGTGTACTTAAAAAAATATATACTCACGCTCAGCTTCATGATGCGATAAGTCTAAACCAAATTTCTATTTACGAATATGTCTATATTCCTCATAAAAATATTATTAAGCGTATTAAGGATTTTCCAGATTTGGAGGAAATGTTTCCAACGCCTCCCTTGGAATCTCCTACAGATGCTGAAGGAAAAAATAATATTGTTTTAGTAAAAGAAGACAAAGAACTTCAAGAACTAGCACCTGAATTTGCCAGAAGGTTTCCACGAGCTCCATTTTCTGCTCCTACGAGGATAGAGTATGAAGGTAGTAAGTATATTGGAAACTGCAGTGTTATAGGTGAAGGTGGATGCTTTCTAGAGCTTAAAAATAGTAGTTTCAAAGTTGGAGATATTTTGCAATTAAATATTGTATCAGAGCTTATTCACTTAGAAATTATTGTAAAAGGTGAGGTTTCCTCCATTGTAAAAGATTACAGAGGCGGAATGGGAATTAAGTTTGTTGACTTAAAAGAGCAAGATAAGAAAAAAATTCTAGGTTATATTGATCGTTATATTGATACGATGAAAATTTAGAAGCCATCTAATAAAAAGAACATTAATTCCATAAATTAGCTTTACCCATAGGCATTTATGCTCTATTTTATACTCGTTTTATCACAATTAAATTTATCAAGTTAACAAAGGAGTTGAGATGACTATAGAGAAAAGATCGTGGGCAGAGCCATATAAAATTAAAATGGTTGAGCTACTTAAAATGACAACACGTGGTGAGCGTGAAAAAGCGATTCATGAAGCTGGTTATAATACTTTCCTTTTAAGAAGTGACGATGTTTATATTGATCTTCTTACAGACTCGGGAACATCTGCCATGAGTGACGACCAGTGGTCTGCTCTAATGCGTGGAGATGAGTCATATGCTGGCAGTCGCAACTTTTATAATCTGTGGGATGCAATTAAAGAGTTCTATGGTTATAAATACTATGTGCCAACCCATCAAGGTCGTGGTTCTGAGCACATGCTATCTCAGCTTCTTATCAAAGAGGGTGACTATATTCCTGGAAATATGTATTTTACAACTACCCGTCTTCACCAGGAGAAGGCCGGTGGAAACTTTGTTGATGTTATCGTTGATGAAGCACATGATGCACAAAACGAATTTCAATTTAAGGGAAATGTGGACATGTCTAAAATGGAAAAACTTATTGCCGATGTTGGTGCAGATAAGGTTCCATATATCTCTCTTGAAGGTAACGTTAACATGGCCGGTGGACAGCCATTTTCAATGGAAAACTTGAAGGAACTATATTCATTTTGTAAAAAACATGACATTAAAATTTATCTTGATGCAACAAGAACTGCTGAAAATGCTTGGTTTATCAAAACTCGTGAAAAAGGTTATGAGAACAAAAGTGTAAAAGAAATTGTCTATGAGCTTTGTTCATACACAGATGGTTGTACAATGAGTGCCAAAAAAGATTCTCTAGTTAACATTGGTGGGTTTTTTGCAACTAATGATGAAGAGCTTTGTAAAAAAGCACAAAATTTTTGTGTTATTTTTGAAGGACTTCATACATACGGTGGTATGGCCGGACGTGATATGGAAGCCATGGCAGTTGGAATCAAAGAGAGTATGGGCGACGATCATCAACGTGCTCGTGTTGGTCAAGTTCAATATCTTGGTCAACAACTTCAGAAATATGGAATTCCTATTGTTCTGCCTGTTGGTAGTCATGCAGTATTTATTGATGCAAAGGCTTTCTTGCCACACCTTGATCAAAATGATCTTCCTTCTCAGACTTTAGCAGCTGAAATATATGTTGAAAGTGGTGTACGAGTGATGGAGCGTGGAAACGTTTCTGCCGGCCGTGACCCAGAAACTGGTGAAAACCGTTGTCCTAAATTAGAGCTTGTACGTTTAACACTTCCTCGCCGTGTTTATACCCAGGCACATATGGATGTGATTGCAGAGTCAATTAAAGAAGTATGGGATCGTCGTGATACAATTACAGGCTTAAAATTTGTTTATGAGCCTGAAGTATTAAGATTTTTTCAATCTCGATTTGAGAAAAAATAATATTACAAGGGAGCTTTTAAGCTCCCTTTTTTTATCTAAATTTTTTTAAGTAGATATTGACCCGTTTTTGATTTGACGCTTTTAGCAATTTCTAAAGGAGTTCCACTAGCAACGACTTCTCCGCCATTTTCACCTCCAGCCGGACCCATGTCAATTATATGGTTTGCTTGGGAGATAATATCTAAATTGTGTTCAATTACGATTATGGGGTTACCTTTGGATAAAAGTAGATAGAGAGTTTTAAGTAAAGTACTAATATCATCAAAGTGGAGCCCAGTTGTCGGCTCATCTAAAATATATAAACACTTGCCTTTCGTGGTTTTAGAAAGTTCTTTAGACAATTTTAACCTCTGCGCTTCACCACCAGATAGACTAAGTGCAGATTGTCCAAGAGTTAAATATCCTAATCCAACAGATTGCATAGTGGATAAAATTCTAGCGAGTCGATAACGATACTTAAAGATTTCAAAAGCTTGATTTACAGTTAGATTAAGAATGTCTGAAATACTGTGACCTTTAAATTTTATATCCAAAGTATCTTGATTGTAGCGACTTCCCTGGCAAAGCTCACAAGTCATAAAAATATTCGGCAGAAAATTGATTTCTATTTTCTTTACTCCATGTCCCTCGCATTCAGGACAGCGTCCATCTTTTACATTAAAACTGAATCTGCCTGCTGAATATCCCCTAACTTGTGATTCTGGAAGTTTAGAATATATTTTTCTAATTTCATCAAATAGACCCGTATAGGTAGCAGGATTTGATTTGGAGCTTTTACCAATAGATGACTGATCAATTTCAATAATAGATTTTATACTATCAAGGCCTGTGATACTTTTAAAATTCTCTCTTTGATATTGAGTATAGTGTGGCTTGAGATGGAACTTAATTGCAGGTACAAGTATTTCATGAATAAGTGTTGATTTTCCAGACCCACTAACTCCTGTTATGCAGGTCAATCCATCTAAAGGAATTGCAACATTTACATTGTTTAAATTATGATGAGTTGCCCCTTGAAGATTTATGAATATTTTTGATTCAACAGAATAGAAAGATTTTTGAATTTTCTTTTTTCCTGATAAATATTGAGCTGTTAAAGAGTTTTGATTTTTCTTTACTTCGTTGACTGTTCCACTAGCAATAATTTCTCCGCCTTGGGTTCCTGCCTTTGGACCAATATCGATAAGAAAATCAGCTGATAAAATAATCTCTTCATCATGTTCTACAATAATAAGTGTATTGTCTTTAGACTTAAGGCTTTTCATTGTTTTTAGCAGTTTTGAATTGTCATAAGGGTGTAGTCCAATACTAGGTTCATCAAGTACATATAAAACACCAGAAAGTGAGTTACCAATTTGTGTAGCAAGTCTAATTCGCTGCATTTCACCACCTGATAGACTAGTTACTGATCGATCAATACTAAGGTATTCAAGTCCAATATTTATCAGGTAAGTTAGTCTTGTCGTTATCTCATCAAGCACTTTATTGGCAATTAGCTTCTCAGTACCTGTTAGTTTAATCTGGTTAACTAATGATAAGCAGGAGCTAATACTACACGAGACGTAATCATGAATGTTTTTTTGATTAATAAAAATATTTAAAGCTGTTAAATTTAATCTTTTGCCATGACATCTTGAACAAGAATTTTGAAACATTAACTTCTCTAGATCTCGTCTCTCTTTTTCTGAGTGGCTGGTCTTGTATTTATTTTCTAGCCAAGGAATAAGACCGATATATTTTTTTTCAAATGAGAGCTCAGAAGAGGTTGTTGTAAGAACAAACTTGTATTTTTTATTGCTACCATAAAAAATATCAGTGATGATCTGAGGTGGTATTTGGTTAATTGGTGTATCTAATTTTATGTTTTCATGTCGTAAAATAGTTTCAACCATACTTTTTAAGTGGGGTCTGTTCTTTATTATTGGAATTGAATTTATAAAGTTTTTTGTTTCGTAATCAATGAGTAGTTCAACTGTAAAAATACGCTCTATTCCTAAACCACGACATTTTGGACATGATCCAATTGGAGAATTAAAGGAAAAAAGACGTGCTTCTACTTTTGGTAACTCTTTGTGAGTTACAGGAGACATAAGTTTTGTTGTAAATAGATGCTTAGTATCATTATAAAAAAGATAGAAATGTCCCTTCCCTTCATATAAAGCATGATCCACACTATCGGTAATTCTTTTTTTATTATCATTTTTTACAATTATACGGTCAATAATAAGATACAACTCTTCTGATACTTTAATTTTTTTTGGTAGTTCTTCTAAAAAAATAATTTGCTCTTGATAAAAGCAGCGTAGATAGCCTGCAGAGCTATATTTTTTTATACTGTCTCTAGTGGCTTCGATTTTGATTATAAAATTGATTTTAGTATTATTTGGGAGGTTTACTATTTTATCTACTATTTGCTTGGGAGAATTTTTAGTAATTTCTTGACCACCCTGTTCGCATTTAACTACACCAATTTTTGCAAATAATACTCTGAAAAAGTCATAAATTTCTGTAGTTGTACCTACGGTTGACCTAGGATTTTTATAGGTTGATTTTTGATCTATAGCAATTGCCGGTGATAAGCCGGTTATGGATTCTACATCTGGTGATTGAAACTCACCTAAAAATTGTTTTGAATTTGATGACAGTGATTCAATGTAACGTTTTTGTCCTTCAACATAGATTGTATCAAAGGCTAATGAAGACTTGCCAGAGCCAGATGGGCCAGTAATAACAGTTATGCAGTTTTTTGGAATAGAAATAGATATATTTTTAAGATTGTGAACTTTTGCTTTATGTATATGAATGAAATCATTTTGCATAATAAAATTAGTTTATTATAAAATTTTATAAATTATATTTAACAAAATGTTTTGTCTGCTCTCGGTCAAACCAAGAGTTAACAACAGATTTTATTTTTATCTCTTTTAACTCAGCTTCAATCTGTTTTTTCACTTGTAAAAATTTCTCAGATGCTACAAGATCTTTCTTTTTTATAAAAAATACATGAAATTCATCATTAAGTAGTACTGGATTAGTAAAACTTCCCTCATTAGTTTTTTTCAATGCTTTTTTAATTAGTGGTAATAAACCATCTTCAGTAACATCACTAATTACATTGGTTTCAATATCTTGTAGTTTTGATGGCAAGTTCCCTGTAATTTGAAAGTTAGCTAAAATATTTTTAATATTACCTAAATCTTTTTTACTAATTTTTTTTCTAGGAAATGAAAAGTCATTTAAGGTATAGCGAAAAGATAAAGTCTTATTATTTGCATTTTTTTTGTAGTAGAAATTTTTAATTTCATATTCTGATATTGAGACTAGTGGAACAATTACTCTGGGTAAGAAGAGACTCATATATTCAATAGTTTCTTTGGTTAATTGAAAATACTCTTGGAATGACATTTTGTTAGATTTAAGGAAGTCTAGCAGTTGTGGCCTAGTTAATCGTAACCTTTTTTCAGTTTGCTTAATTTGTGAATCCACTTGTTCATCAGAGATGACATAGCCAACAGTTTGGAGATAATTACGGATAAGGTATTTATTAATTATTATTTTAATGACCTCTTTTTTACTATATTTATTTTTAGTATAAATCATTGGAGAGATACTTCGTCTTGCTGGTACATTGCTTTGAATTCTTTTTACTTGAGACAGAGTTATAATATTATCGTCAACAATTGCAGCAATTTTATCTAACAATTTTGAAGATGCTGCTTGGGCTGATAGTGAGATTCCTGCTAAAAGAAAAATTGTAATAAAAAAATGTTGCATGCTATGTCCTAGTCTTAATAAAAAGCCTCATATTATATGAGGCTAGATTATATAAGAAAATATCGTATTGTTTAGAGATTTTTTTGATAAATTTTTATTTGGCCTTTTTTACGTTCCTGCTTAAAGTATGACTCAATAATTTTATCTCTTTTTTGGTCATAGGCAAATTTTTGATATTTTATTTTAGCGATCTCTTTGAAATCTTTGACACCAAGAACTTTAATTATATGGTATCCAAATTGAGTTCTAATTGGACCAACAATATACCCAGTTTTCTTACCATTTATAGCACGAAAATACTCAGGTGCAAGTGCGCTAGATGGTTGAAAGCCCATATCTCCACCATTTGGAGCTAAGCTTGTTTGTGAGTATTTATTAGCCATTTCAGCAAAAGACTCAGGACGGTTTTTTATCTTTTTAGATATTTTAAGTGCTTGATTAAAAGCTGCTTGCTGCTCTTCTTTGACTGGATTTGCTCGCATACGAAAAAGAATATGTGCAGTACGATACTCTTTATGCTCGTTATAATATTTACGTAATTCTTTATCAGAAACACGCAAATTTAATAGGAGTGGCTCTATGTCTTTGGAAACCTGTGCATGAAATAGAACTTCATTCATTTTTTGTTTAACAATTGGGTTTTGATCTAAGCCTGCTTTTTTTGCAGTTTGTATTCCAAGCGCTCTATTTATCAAATGGTTAAGTACTGTTTTTTTAGTAACACTCTTATCACCTATAACCATTTTTTGCTGGCGATACTCTTGTAGAAAATTTTGATAGCGAATTTCTATACCATTCACCATTGCTACAATTTTATTGTTGTCTTCTGCCAACACGATGTTGCTAGTTATTAAAAAGCTTACAATTAAAAAAATGTTTTTCATTACTGACACTCCATATCAATTCAAGAAATATTATACAATTATAGTAAACTTCTTCTTAAAATGCCAATTTTACTTAGATAGTTCTATGGAAATTTGTTTAGAAAATTCTAAAAAAGCAAAAGAGTCAACTATATGGGGGTGTTGGTAGATAACTTTATAATCAGGAGTGAATTTATATTTTTTAGGATGAGTTATAAAAAAGTTAATAATAGATAGCTTTAAATTTTCATTCTTATCTAAAATTTCTGGATCGAATTCGAGTGATATTACCTTACCTACAACTTTTAAGCTTTTGATACCAGTATGTTGAAGTAGTAGACGCACGGTTAGAATTGTCTCTAACTCTTGTAGTTCTTGTGGAATAGGGCCAAAAATATCAATGAGAGAGTTAATTATTTCTATTAATACATCAGCAGAATCCGCATTGGATAATTTTTTATAAAATTTAAGGCGTTCCGAGGGATCTTGAATATAGCTTTGAGGGATAAAATTGGCAAAAGCTGTTTGTACTTCGATATTCTTATTTTCAACTTTGGTTTCACCTTTTAGCTCACGAATTGTCTCTTGAAGGAGTTCCATATATAGCTCAAGGCCGATCATGTGTAGATGACCAGATTGTTCAGCACCTAAAATATCTCCTGCTCCTCTTAATTCAAGATCTACAGTTGCAATATTAAATCCTCCACCCATTTCACTATAAGTTTGTAGCGCCTTGAGCCTTTGACCTGCAATTTCACTAAGCTTGCCGTGTGAAGGAACGATAAAATATGCATAGGCTTTTTTGTCAGAGCGTCCTATGCGTCCCCTAAGTTGGTGTAATTGAGATAGGCCAAAACGGTCAGCACGGTTAATAATCATAGTGTTGGCATTTGGAATATCAATGCCTGATTCTATAATAGTTGTAGAAACTAAAATTTGATATGCACCCTTATAAAATGCACTAATTCTTGTTTCGAGCTCCTTTTCTGGCATCTGACCATGAGCAAAAGTTATTGTTGCATCTGGTACTAAATCTCTAATACGTGCAACATATTCCTCAATATCAGCCACGCGATTATGGACAATAAAGACCTGCCCACCACGAGACAATTCACGGTTCAGTGCTTTTTGAATTGTTTGATTATCGTCGACTACTACATAGGACTTGATAGATTGACGCTTGGGTGGTGGAGTCTTAATCAGTGATAAATCACGTAGCCCTAGCATGGTAAACTGTAGCGTTCGCGGTATTGGTGTTGCAGTGAGCGTAAGAAAGTCTACTGCTTTTTTTAGTAGTTTTAGCTTCTCTTTATGGCCTACTCCAAAGCGTTGTTCTTCATCAACAATAACTAATCCTAAATCTTTGTAGAAAATATCCTTACTTAAGAGTTTATGAGTGCCAATAATAATATCAATCTCACCTGCTTGCAGCTTTTCTTTGATAATTTTACTCTCTTTAGTAGATTTAAAGCGTGAGAGAAACTCTATCGTAATAGGAAAATCCTTATATCTATCCATAAAGGAGTTATAGTGTTGTAGAGCAAGTACAGTAGTTGGAACTAGTATTGCAACTTGTTTATTATCTTCGATCGCTTTAAATGCAGCTCGCATGGCGACTTCGGTTTTACCAAAACCTACATCTCCGCAAACTAAATGGTCCATTGGTCTGGTACGTTGCATATCATCTAATACATTATCTATGGCCTTCTCTTGATCGACAGTTGTATTGTAGGGAAATTTAGCTGCAAACGAATCGTATAGATCATTTGGTGGACTGAAGGAGAATGCGTGGGCAGTTTCTCGCTCGGCTTGTAATCTTATTAAATCAAATGCTAGTTTTTTTGCAGAATTTTTTGCTTTTGCCTTGAGCTGTGAGAATTTGTTACTACGCAGTGATGCAAGGGATAGTGAAGCATCAGAAGAAGCCTGCTTTTGTAGCAAGTTCATCTTGTAGACAGGTAAATATACTTTATCATTTTGTTGAAATTCTAAAATAATAAAATCTGATGTTACCTCTCCGAGCTTTACCATTTCAAGGCCAAGGTATTTTGCAATTCCGTAATCACGGTGGATAACAAAGTCCCCTATTTTTAATGTTGAAAGCTGGTCTGCAAAAAGATCACTAGAGTTAACATGCTTTTTAGTTTTCTTTTTTGGAGTTGATGAAGATTTGAATAATTCGTTTTCCGTAAGAATAAGAGTATGAGATATCGCATGGTAAAATGGAGTTTGTAGAGATGAATTAATATATTGAATACGACTTCTGAGGTGACTAGAAAAACCATAAAAATCGATAAGGTACTCTATTTTTTCTTTTGATTCAGCATGATCTAAGAGAAAAATTATATTTCCTGTACGTGCAAAAATAGTTTTACATTTTTCAAGTAAGGTTTTTAAAAAAGCTTCGCGACCTAGCTGTTTAGAAATCTCATTATTTTGTAAAAAGGTATAGCTGTCCTCTAAAGTTAATTGCAGTACTTTGTTATCATCTTCAAATTCTTCAAAAAGTTGAACAGAGTTGGTATTAAGTACATTAATTTTATTCAAAATTTGATGGTATTTAAGCTCGTATAGTTCTTCTGGTGGAGGGAGTAAGCTAATTACGCCATCCCGTCCCTCTTTCTCATTATATTCTTCTGTTAAAATATCAAGATGGTTTTCAAAGTCTTTATGCAAAGAGTCAGATTGTAAAAAAAGAAGTGAGAGATTAAATTCTTGCCTAGTTGCTAAGTACTCTAGAACGGATATTCGCTGTTCAAAAAATAGAGAAGAAAATTTGGTATAGTCTTCAAAGAGATTTCCTTCACGTAACTGGTCAAATATCTTGCGCTTCGCGTCAACGATTGTACGGGATGGAGCATCTAAGTATTTGTTTATATTGGACTTAAAACTCTCTATACAACTGTCTTGTAAAATCAGATGGGGACTAGGAAAAATTGTAACTTCTTCCAATTCTTGCTCACGAATTGTTTTATAAGTAGAAGGGTCAATCTGATAGATATTTTCAATCATATCATCAAAGTAGTATAGCCTTATAGGTTCTGCACCATTGGGATAGATATCAACAATCTCACCTTTATGAGAAAAGGTACCTGGCTCTTCTACCGTGATTGCTGAATTATACCCGAGGGCCTGTAGCTTCTGCCCTAATTGGTAAGGGTCAATTATGTCACTAATCTGAATTTTGAGTTGGGCTGTAGCCAATTGTTCAGGATGTGGAACCTTTAAGGTTAATGCTTCTAGAGTAGTGAATAGAATTAGTGGTTGAGCATTTGGAATACTTAATTCTGATAATACACGAAAGCGTTGAAAGAGAGATGATTCAGCACTTAGTATTGTATTATATGGTGAAAATTCATTACCTGGATATAGTGCAAGCCGATGGTTAGTAAATAGTTTAGCTGTTTTTAAAAATTGCTTTTCTAGTTTTTGTTCATCTTCAAATACAAGAATATAGTTTTGATCTGCGGCTAGATTTTTAAGATTTAGAAATTGGCTAAAGATAAAGAGCCATTGAGATTCATCACATCCAGAAATATTTAATGGAAGTATAGAGGATTCTTGCCATAGCTTAACCCGCTGATGAATTGCAGAAAAAATATTAGCCTGAGGGCCCATTTACCAACCTATTTTTTATTTATATTTTTAATAATATAATTCTCTATGAACAATAGCTATATTCCTGATAAATATTAGTAAAGAAGAAAAAAAATTAATTTTTAAAATGGCTCATTTGTGCTACTTATATATGACTTAAATTTTAATATTTGGAGAAGTGTATGATCCCATACAATTTTGATGTTTTTATGCCAGTGGTAATCTTGCTTTTTGTTGGAGTTGCTATGGTTGTTGTTGCACTTATTGCAGCAAAAATTTTTCGTCCACATAATCCAAATAAAATAAAAAATCAAGAATATGAATGTGGAGAGAATCCTATTGGAGTTGCTTGGTCAGTCTTCAACGTGCGTTTTTATGTAATAGGTCTAATCTTTATAATTTTTGATGTGGAGTCTGCGTTAATGTTCCCTGTCGTTACTGTCTTTAGACGTATGAGAGATCAGGGTATGGGCGGTGTTGTTCTTATTGAAGTATTACTATTTATCCTTATTCTTCTCGCAGGTTTTGCATACTGTTGGAGACGAGGTGATTTAGATTGGGTAAAAAGTTATAAGCGTCCTGAGGGCGAGTCAAAATAAATATTTAAAGAGGTAAAGACAAATGGAACATACTATTGTCGGTTATTTTTTACAGTTTGAGATAATGAAAAATTTAGTGGAGATGGCGTCTAGCACTCTCGGCTTTAATGCTTCAAGTATTATTGCTTTCATTATTTTTCTAACTGCTTCACTAATTCTGCTTTTAATCGCCGCAACAATTGGCGGTTTAGGTACTTTTGCTGAAAGAAAGATCTCAGCAGATATGCAGATGCGCCCTGGACCAAATAGAGTTGGTCCATATGGAATTGTCCAGATGGTAGCAGACTTTATTAAGCTATTTCTAAAGGAAGATATCGTTCCTGTAAACGCAGATCGTTTTCTATTTTATATAGCCCCAATTCTTGCGATAGTTGGAGTTTTGGGAACCTTTGCTGTATTACCAATCTCAAGTGGATTGATTATTTCTGATTTAAATGTCGCACTTTTTTATGCTGTTGGAATCTCCTCTTTGGTTGGACTGGGAATTTTTCTTGGTGGATATGCATCAAATTCTAAATGGTCAATGCTTGGTGGTATGAGAGGGGCGGCTCAAATTGTGAGCTATGAAATACCCGTTATACTGTCTATGTTTACTGTTATTCTTTTTGCAGGTGGTCTCTCTTTTGGAGCCATTTTGGAAAATCAATCTGGTGGACCGATTGGATGGTATCTTTTTCATAATCCTTTTACCTTTATTGCATTTTTTGTCTACTTTATCGGAATTCTTGCTGAGACAAACAGAGCCCCTTTTGACCTCCCTGAATCGGAGTCAGAACTCGTTTCTGGATACAATACAGAATTTACCGGAATGAGATATGCATTTTTTGCTCTTGCTGAGTATATGGAAGTATTTGTAGTAGCTGCATTTGCTTCCGCACTATTTCTTGGTGGATACAAGATTCCTTTTAATATTGGTGGTGATTCATTAATAGGACAGGTGCTGCAAGCAGGAATGTTTTTTACTAAGGTAGCATTAATTTATTATGTTGTTATTTGGATACGTTGGACACTTCCAAGAATGAGAGTTGATAATTTAATGACTCTTTGTTGGAAGTATCTAACACCTATTGCATTTTTTAACTTAATTGGTTCCGCTGTTTGGATTTATTACTTTGGTAATAAATCAATGTGGAATCTTATTTTTTCATAATTTAGGAAGGGAGCATCTCGTGTTTTTACAAGTAGTTTTTATCCTTTCAGCTTTGCTTACGGTTGTCTCCGCAGTGATGGTTGTCTTTACTAGGCACATTATGTACGCGGCAGTTTATCTCTTAGGTTCCCTGATTGGGGTTGCTGGACTTTATTTAACTTTAGGCGCTGATACTTTAGCAGCAACTCAGCTACTAGTTTATGTCGGAGGTATCCTTATTATAATGATATTTGCGATTATGTTAACTGGTGGTCAAGATTTTATGAAAAATAGTCGCAAAAGTTTTTTACAGGTGCCATTTATGGGTAATGTAAAGACATATGTTTTTGGTGGCTTGGCTGCACTTGTGATGGGCAGTATTGGTACTAAGCTTATAATGAATGTTGCAGATCGTTTCTCAGAGCATTCTGAGATGCTTTCTTACCAATCAACTATTGAGGTGATTGGAGAAGCATTAGTTACTGACCACGTTTTGGTTTTTGAAATATCCTCCGTTTTACTGCTCGGAGCTTTAATTGGGGCTGCAACAATTGCACGTCCTATAAAAAAACAGTAGAGGAAAGCTTATGATGAATTTAGCAGCTTATCTTTTTATCAGTTTAGTGCTTTTTCTGTGTGGAATTATTGTTATTATTGCTCGCAAGAACATTGTTGCTATTTTAATTGGTATGGAGCTTATTTTAAATGCAGCAGCACTTAATTTTGTAGCCTACTCTCGTTATGTTACTCATCATATTGATGGTCATATTTTCCCACTATTTATTATAGTTGTTGCAGCAGCAGAAGCAGTAGTGGGATTGGCGATAGTTATTAGGTTTTTTCAAATTAAAGAAACTATTCACATTGATGATGCAACTCAGTTACAGAGCTAGTTTAAAGAGGATTGATATATGGAATATACACTTACATCAATAGCACCGATAGTATTACTACCATTTTTGGCGTTTATACTAAGTGCACTTGTTGTTAAAAAGTCTGACAATTTAGCCGTTGGCATTGCCCTTTCAGGTATTGTTGGATCAGCTATTTTTTCAAGTCGTGTTTTTTACGATTTTGTTTTTGGGGTTTACTCGAAAGGTTACTACATTCATAAAGTCTTTAATTGGTTTGATTTAAGTTATGGTGATTTAGTTTTCAAAGTAGACATGGGTATTTATATCGATAATATGGCTGCCATATTACTGTTTATGGTTACCATGGTTGGATCAATGATCATGATCTTTTCTACTTACTATATGAAAGGTGACAAATTTGGCTATGGGCGCTTTTTTGTATATATGATTCTATTCTCTACCGGAATGATTGGATTAACTATTTCAGATAATCTTCTCTCTGTTTTTATGTTTTGGGAGTTAATGGGATTTTGTTCTTATTCTCTAATTGGATTCTATTACCAAAAAGAATCAGCGGCACAAGCATGTGTTAAAGCTTTTATGACAACTAGAGTAGGAGATGTATTTTTCCTTCTGGCCATTGTTGCGATCTGGTCTGTTGTAGGAAGTGTTAGCTTTGTTGATATTTATGCAGCACTTGCTGATGAAAAATTTGCAGGTTTAGCTATTTTTGGAATTCCTCTTATTACTTTTATTGCAATCTCAATTTTTATGGGAACAATCGGTAAGTCAGCTCAATTCCCTCTTCAAGTATGGCTGCCGGATGCAATGCAAGGACCAACTCCTTGTTCAGCAATGATTCATGCCGCAACAATGGTTGCTGCGGGAGTATATCTTGCTTTAAGAGTTTATCCAATTTTAGAAGCAGGACATATATTAATCTTTGTTGCTTATATTGGTGGTATTACAGCTCTAGGTGCTGCAACGATTGCCCTTGTACAAACAGATATTAAAGCAGTGTTGGCATATTCAACAATTTCTCAACTTGGTTATATGGTTTTAGGAGTTGGAGTTGGAGCCTATAATGCTGCGTTTATGCACCTGATTGCCCATGCAGTCTTTAAGGCGTGTCTCTTTTTAGCATCTGGTTCGATTATTCATGAACTACATGATCATCATACTGGTGGCCACGTACAAGAGATGCCGCGGATGGGTGGACTACGTAAAAAAATGCCACTGACTTTTATTGCAATGCTTTTATGTACTTTTGCAATTTCCGGTTTTCCTTTTTTCTCAGGTTTTGTATCTAAAGATAGAATTCTTGGTGATGCTTTTGTCATGGCAACACAGCATGGATCATTTATTCCTGTTGCGATCTTAGGTTATGCAGCGGCATTTCTAACTGCATTTTACATGTTTAGAATGATGTTTTTAACTTTCTTTGGTGAGCCAAGAGACAAAGAGCTTTATGATCATACTAAGCAAGAAACATTGTTGTGGAATAGAAATATGCCACTACTTTTTCTATCAATTTTTACTCTAGGTGTATTTTATTCTGGATCATTTACGGGTCAAGGTTTAGTAAAAGTGGCAGGAGATCGTTACGAATGGTTTTCAACATTGGTACAAAAACCACATGTTGAAAATTTCAAATCATACTCTAAGTCAGAGTTTAATTATGAAGACAGTATAACTCGTAACTTTGAAAAATCTCACTATGATGCGAGTCATGGTATGAGTGCTGATAAAGCTCATCATGTTCACCATATCCACTCTATTGGAGCGGTAATTTCAATTTTCATTGCTTTGGGTGGATTTTTGCTAGCATTTTTTATGTATTTTAAGAAGTCTATTAACCCATGGGCATCAAAATTTGCTTGGTACACTAAGGTATTAAAAAATAAGTATTACTTTGATGACTTTTATCTTGGTGGCCTTATTCAAAAAGGTCTTCTCCCAATGAATAGGTTTTTTGCTTGGATTGATATGGGTATTTATGATCGTTTTTTTATTGATGGCTGGGAAAGAGTACTAGCTGTTTGTTATAGCGCTGCAGGTTGGTTTGATCGTATTATTGTTGACACAATATTTGTTGATGGAATTGGAGCTGGAACACGCTTAGTAAACGTTATTTTACGTACGTTTCAATCAGGAAAAATACAATTTTACTTTTTAGTTGGGTTTATTGGTCTGGCTGGATACATATTAACATTATTATAGATTTAGATATTTAAATAGTTATAAAGGAGAAATCTTGTGAGCAACTTGTTAAATTGGATAGTTTGGCTACCGGTCCTCGGGATCTTAGGTATGTTGGTTATTCCTAAAAGTAATGAAACGGCAATAAAATACTGGGCCGTAATTACTACTGCGGTAACCCTTATATTAACTTTAATCTTGTGGAATAACTTTGACCCAACAATTGCGGATATGCAGCCAAATTTTATGGTGAAGATCCCTTGGATTGCTCAGTTTAATATTAATTATACATTGGGTGTTGATGGAATCTCTCTGCCAATGATTCTGCTTACCGCGCTACTATTTTTCCTTTGTACACTGGCATCGTGGAATATTCCTAAATTTATTAAGGCATATTTTGCACTTCTACTTTTATTAGAAGCATCTGTACTTGGTGTGTTTTTAGCTCTAGATTTTTTCTTGTTTTATGTTTTTTGGGAAGTGATGCTAATTCCAATGTTTTTTCTTATCGGAATTTGGGGTGGAGAAAATCGAGAATATGCAGCAATTAAATTTTTCCTTTTTACATTTTTAGGATCAATTTTGATGCTAGTTGGAATGATTGCGCTTTATTATGTTTCAGGACAAGGTGCTAACTCCTTTGATATCTTGTCACTCTCTGGAGGTCATTTTAGAGATCTTACAGTTACTATGTTTGGTCATGATCTACCATTTAATATCTTATTTTTTATATTTCTTTTTATTGGTTTTGCTATTAAAGTTCCAGTATTTCCATTCCATACATGGTTGCCACATGCTCACGTTCAGGCACCTACGGCAGTATCAGTAATACTTGCTGGTGTACTACTTAAGATGGGAACATACGGATTTTTGAGAATTGCTTTCCCAATTTTTCCTGCTGCATCTATTTATTTTGCAGATGCAATTGCTTGGCTTGGATTGGTTAATATTATTTATGGTGCATTGTGTGCGATGGCCCAGACTGATGTTAAGAAACTAATTGCTTACTCCTCTATTTCTCATATGGGTTTTGTGATGCTTGGGCTTGCTGCAATGACAGTTCAAGGAATGAATGGTGCAGTTTTACAGATGTTTAACCACGGTACCTCAACTGCAATGCTCTTTCTTTTAATTGGAATTTTATACGAGCGATCTCATCACAGATGGATTATTCGTCCAGATGGTTCAAGAGGTTTTGGTGGTCTTTATACACAGCTGCCGAAGTATACAATTATCTTTATTATTGCAATGTTTGCTTCTATGGGACTTCCAGGTCTTTCAGGATTTATTTCAGAAGCACTTATTTTCATTGGAATTTACGAACGATTTACAACAATTACTGTGTTAGCTGTATTTGGATTACTACTTGGTGCAGCTTACTTACTTTGGATGTTTAAGAGAATGTTTTTTGGAGAAGTTGTGGAAGACAACAAACAATATACTGATGTTAACGCAAGAGAGATTTTTTATATGTTACCTCTTGTGGCAGCAGTAATGATTTTTGGAGTTTATCCAGCCCCTATTTTAAATATTATGCGAGCATCCGTTGGGAAGCTAGTGATGATGTTAAATACATTTTAATTTTTTAAGGTGATAAAATGACTAGTTACATGACAAATTTGGCTTTTTACGTCCCTGAACTAATTGTAGTTGGAGCAATGATTTTACTGCTCTTTATCTACGCTTTTTCTGGTGGTAGTTCAAAGAAACTTAATACCATCTTAAGTACGGTGGCAGCATTTATCCTGGTTTTTGTAGGCTATCTGCAATTTGGTTTTTTACAGGCTCCTATTCAAGAAATTTTTTCAAGATCAGTTGTGATTGATCAGTTTGGAACTATTTTGAAAATGGTTATGGTGGTAGGTACTTTAGGTGTTATATACATGGCAATGGTGTCACAAGAGATTGTTGAAGACTTGAAGTTTGAGTTTATCATTTTAGTCTTAGGTGTTCTGGTTGGAGCGATGTTATTGGTATCTGCAACAAGTATGATTACCATCTATGTTGGACTTGAGACTATTTCAATTATCTCTTATGCACTATCTGCATTAAAGAAAAATGATGATCTATCAGCAGAGGCTGGGCTGAAGTATGTCCTTTATGGTGGATTTGCTTCTGGTGTAATGTTATTTGGCATGAGTCACATTTATGGAGTTCTAGGGACTCTATTTGTCTATGATTTTCCAGCACAGCTTGCTTCACTAACGTTTGATAATATGTTGGTTTTAGTTCCTGCATTTTTAATGTTTTTTGTTGGTCTTGGATATAAAATATCTGCTGTTCCTTTTCACATGTGGACACCAGACGTTTATGAAGGCTCACCTGTTCCTGTTACAACCTTCTTCGCAATTGTTCCTAAAGTGGCAGCTCTAGGGGCTCTTTACAGGCTATCTACTGTGCTAATTGGGCAAGAGACAATTCTAGCTACAACATGGATTACACTTATTGGAATTGTTGGTGCCTTGACAATGACAGTAGGAAATATTGCAGCTATAGGACAGAGATCTGTTAAGCGGATGCTAGCTTACTCGTCAATTTCACATGCTGGATTTATAATACTAGCCACATTAGTTGTGGATCAGATTGGTAGTCGTTCTTTAGTTTTCTATGCAATTGTATATCTATTTATGACTCTTGTAGCTTTTATGATTACAGGGGCAGTATCTGACAAATATGGAAATGATTACTTCGATAGGTTTAGAGGTCTTATTTTACGATATCCGCTTATGGCAATAAGCATGGTAATTATAATGCTATCTTTAGCTGGAATTCCTCCACTTGCAGGGTTTGTAGCAAAGTTTAATATATTAGCAGCAATTATTAAGGAAGGTTACTATACTCTTGCTGTTATTGCCGGACTAAACTCTGTTATATCACTGTATTACTACATGAAAATTGTTCGTTTGATGGTACTGAAAGAGGCAGAGTCTACTGAGGATATTGCTAATTTTAGTATTTCAGTGCAATCAGTAGTTATTTTTCTTACTATTCCAGTTGTTTTTCTTGGTATTTTTTGGGAAACCATATTAGCTTTTGCCAATGGAGCACAAATATTTATAAAATAGTAACGTGAATATTTTATTACAGTTACTATTTTTATTTTTGATTGCTTACGCTTTGATAGCGACTGTAATTAAATTTACTAAGGTATATTATTCTCATTCAACTTGTAAGATTGAACATCGAGAAGATAAGTTAGTTTTAACTGAAGATGTTCGCTCGTTCTTTTTATATATCTTACTTGTAGCCGTGTTGATTGAATTTATACTAATAGTGTTTATTTTTCTAAATCCGAATTTGTTATATGTGGAGTTTGTAAGACATTTTATTTTATTAATTCAGGCTAGTATTTTTATTCTCTTTTTAAAGATAAAAGATAAGATATATGTATAATTTCTTACCGTTTACTATCAATTTTATATATTTTATTTTATTAGTAACTCTAATATTATATATAGATATGGAAAGAAATTTTCTACCTTCACTGAATAGTTTACAAAATATTTCATTATCAAAAAAAATGCAATTTTTACGAATGAGTATAAAAAGTAATTTTCTCTCTTATTCTCCTCTTGTTTTAAGTGTGTTTATTTCCATGCTTTACATCACACCTAATTATTTTTTTAGTAGTATGGTTGATCAACGATCACTATCACACATGATATTAGGAATACTTATTCTATATATATTTATTGATATTCGTATGTTTAGCACTCAAAAATATCAGATACAGGATATTCCAGTTAAAATAAATCTATTGTTGCTATTATTTGTTATTTTAACAGCTGTTTTTAATTTATTTATGCTAAATATTTTCAAAGCAGATATTGTGATTCGCTTAGTTAATTATATAATTCTATGGTTTGCAGTAATGCATAAGACGTCTTATTTTTCATTGAAGCAAGTAAGAAAAGTATCTATTTATTCAATTGTTTTATATTTTATATTTTTTCAGTTTTTTAATAATTTCCTATTTTCTTATTATGAATTAGCATTTTTATCCTCAGTCTTTTTTAATAGTACTTTGCTTTTTTGTATTATTTTTCTTGAGGTCATTGCATCTTTGACTCTAGAGCAGTTGTATAATGAAATTATAATTAATAGTAACCATCGGGCAACCTATAAATTACTGCTTCTCTGTATATTTATACTTCTTATTATTGGAGGATATCTACTAATATGATGAAAAAAATAAAATTGAATAGATTCTCTAGGCAGTTATTAGTTACAATATTAACAGTCATGTGGATTGGATATCTGTTATACATACAGCAGGTACTTTTAGCATTTATTCTAGTAGTGATGTATTTTATTCAAACTATATTCTATAAAAAATCTATTTTAGTGCATATTCATAAAAAATACTTACTATCTTTTATTGCATTTGCAATTGGATTTAGATTTATTTTTTTAGCTGTTGTCTCAGATTTTATAAGTGAGAAATTAGTTACGAACTATTTTTTTGATTACTCTTCAGCGATTGCTGGCATGTTAATATTATTAATTTTTTTTCTCTCCATTACAGAAGATATACTTAAGAGGGAAAAATGATAATTTTAGCTTTCATCTCACTATTAATAATTTTCTTGTTGTTGGTACTTAGTAAAGAAGTCGAATTATCGCAAATAGTTTATATTATATGTGCAGGAGGAATAGTCTTGTCCAGCGGCTTAAGTCTAGGATGGGTGTCTGTCAGGGTTATTTCAGTTACTTTGTTTCTTCTTTTTATTGTTTTACAGCTGTTTGAATTTCTCTGGAGGAATAAGTGTGATAAATCCTAGCATAATTTTTGCTATTTTATTGATACCCGTTTTTTTTGGCATTTTGCCAAAAATATATCAAAATAAATTGAAGATACATCGCATTTGGATATCTGTTTTTATTCCATCAACAGTTGCAGTGGTAGTTATGTATTACCTTCCAGAAAGTACCCTGTTGTTTAATATAGAGGTAACTCCTCCTAAGCTTTTTTATATATTAGTTAGCTTGGTAATTACTAATTTAAATTTTTATTTAGATACTCAAAGTATCTTTGTAAGACTTACGGCATGGAGGATATTTTTTCTACAAATATCATTTATTGCTTTTGTTATGTTGTCGTCTAACCCTTATTCATTTATTGCACTTACTATTTTTCATGTGTTGCTTTTAGATATTGATAAATTAGATTTACTTACTAAATGCATTATATTAATCGACTTAGTGATACTGAGTATTTTGATATTTTATAATAGTATTGCCAATAATGTTGAACTAATAATTATGGGACTATTTTTTTGTAGAGTTATATGTCTAATACCTTTGGTATTGACTAAAAGATTTAACTTGAATAAGTTATTAACCCATTTCCCATTGGTACTTTTTCTCTTTCATCTGTTTTTAGTGCAATATCCCGATCAGGCACATGCTGTACTATTTTTTATTATAATGATGTTAGTATCTATATCTATTCTAGTGAGTTCTTGGCTTGCGAAAGTAGAAGAGATACGCAAAATGCTTTTTCTGCTATCATTTCTTCCTATTTTGCTGTCATGGAGCAGTTTTGTATTTACCTTCTTTTCTTACTTTTTATTAGTACTAGTGCTATTTTTTTTCTCATATATAAACGTAATCGGAAAAACCATTTTCTCACGTGATAAAGAATGGGTTCAGTTGATACCATTATATCTTTTTATTTATCTTATCTCTCCCCTTCCTGGTAGCCCACTCTTTTTTATATTTATAGATTTTTTGAAGGTTGCACCTTTATCCACTACGGCCCTTTTAATTCAGGGCATTTGGTTTTTATTTTATACGGTTTCTTTACATTTTATTTATGAGACAATGCTTGCAGAAAGCCAAGAGCGAAATACAAATATTAATCCAGTAAAGATAGTTATATTTATTTTTGCTGTAATTCTTTTATCGATTGTTTTTGTTGAGCGGTTTTATATATATAAGACACTAAATTTTTGGATACAAAATACTTCTTTTTACACATTTCAGAAGGCAATTGAAGAGGTGGGGTTTAGATTTTTTATTATTGGAATTCCGTTTGCAAGTATTTTTGCTTTTATTATCTCATACACATTACGAAAAAATGATATTGTTCATATGATTAAGGAATATTTACTACTAAGGTTTTATGGAACGATCAAAATTTTAAATGACACTAGTATTTATAATAATATTTATTCTTCTATCTTGAGAAGTCTGTTTCTTTTAATAACTTTTCCAAATATATTATATTGTTCAATTTATCAACGAGCTAATTTTTTATTAGATATTCTATGTAAGTTTTCTGTAAAGATTTCTCGAGATATTGGTAATTTAAAAATTTTAGGTGAATTATTTTTAATTTTAGGATTGTTGTTTATCTCTTTACTTCTTACTTATGAGGGACACATATGAGTATCCTATATCTGTGCTTGATTCTCCTATTTTTATGGTTTTGTTGGCTGAGATATCAACTTGAAGTGAAAGATGGCAAGATAATATTTTTTTATGTTATCGGTTTTATGTTTATTGCCCTTTACCGATATTTTACTATTTTTGACTTAGTAGTTTACTTTGAATTAATATTTTGGGTATTTGTGTTATTTGTACGGAAAATAAATATAACTAAACATCTAGCTTATGTACTTTCTGCTCCTCTTATTATTTATTGGGGTGTTGAATTACACTATTTGAGTCTCTCAAAGTTTTTGTTATTAAGTTCATGGCAGAGTTCACTACTAGTATGTTTTATTTTTTCAAGAGTATGGTTCATGTTAAAAAAATGTGGAAAAGACGAGCCTCTACTGTTCCCTCTTAATTTGTTAATCGTATATTTAGTATTGAGACCTATCTTAAATATGAGCGAAGTTGTTATGTTTGTTCTTTGGCCACTTCTATTGATACTGTTTTTATCATGTGTTTTACAATTTAAAAACAACCCCCTGCGTCTTCATCTTTATACTTTTTTATTTTTAACTTTTAGCTATAATATTTTGAGTAACTCTTTGGATCTTTTTTTATATTTTTATCCAATATTTTTGTTGTATTACATGATCATATTTTTGGATGAGCAACGGGAACGTTTTAGCCTAGTAACAGCAGGAGGTATTCTTCTAGTTATTTTTTTTCCTGGAATCTTTTTTATTAAAATGAGCGAACAACTATTAGTTATGGCCGAAAATTCAAATTACGTATTTCAGATGATAATTCTGTGGTTATCTTTTATTTTTTATTGGTTATTAAAACTAGACATCACTGCACAAATTATTAAAAAAACAGATACCAATTGGATTGTTAACGCAAATACTATGGGATTACTAAGCTCCTACGTATTATTCATCGTATGGAGCTCTATGTGATTATTGAAGCCCTCACGTTACATTTTCTACTTATATGTATGATTCTCATATTTGGTAATAGAGATTTTAATAACAAAGTGATTAAAGTTTTGCGTGTATTTTTCTATATGTTCTATTTCTTATTATGGAATAATGCCAGCTCTTTTGTTCCATATCCACTGATATCACTTAATATAACTGACTTGGTTATATTAAAGTTCATATCTTTTTTATTATTAGTATCTTCAATATTTAATTGGAATAAAAAATTATTTAGTGTGAAAATGGAGATCTTATATTTTGTTGTGGTAATATTCTTCATGGCAAAAGGGGTAGTATTATTTTATCTTTCATCCATTTTTATAATTATATTCTTTCTTTTATGGTTAATCGAATCTGAACATAGAGTTACTGCTAAAGATATATATCCTTTTGTAATTTTAATTTTATTGAATATATTATTACTATTCATATCTTTTAGATTTTCTGACAAGTTATATGTCGAGCAGGGTGGTCTGTCTGCTAGCTTGATTGTTACATTTTTATTAAGTGTATTTTTAATGTTCTTTATTTATATAATAGATAAAATTTATACACTGAGCAGAGGAGAAAGAGATAATAGTGAGCATGTGATTATTACATTTGTATTAGTTATTATTCCGTATCTGTTTAAATTTGCAATTGTATATATCCACTATCTTAATACGTTATTACAGATAAATAGTTATATTTATGAGATTAGTGGAGTCATTTTACTATTATTTTCGACCTTACTTTTAATAAAGTCACTTTATATTAAAAATAGGAAAAACTATATTTTCACACTATATCTACTTCATTTTGTTAATTTTTTGGGAGTAGGGATTTATTTGTACGGACAAAGATTTAGCTTGATATATATGGAGCTGTTCCTTTACATTAGCCTCTTACAATATGCCTATTTAATGGTTGAAGACAATTTTGAACGCATGTCTAACTCAATATCACATGTATTTTTACTATTTCTATTCTTATTTTTGGCACCTTCGCCCATGTTCACGTTATCAATAAACTATATTGAGTTACTATATAAATTTTCTTCTAAGTCTGCTATTATTTGTTCTATGCTGAGCTTGTTGCTCATATTTATAATGATTATAAAATTACTAAGAGGAAATTTGGATATCAAACCACATTATTTTTCTAAATTGGCATTGCAAAGCTATTTTCTAGGAACGGTAATTGTGGGCTATATCTTATTTTTAAAATGAATAAATATAGAATAAAGATTGGTGATAGGGTCTTAGGCCCTCTAACTGTCGAACAAATTGTTGAACTATATAAAAAATCTCATATAGAGGGAGAGGAAGATTGTCAGATTTTTCCTGCTGGAGAATGGAAATCGCTGATTAATTTTCCGGAAGTTGTTGCTCATATTTCATCATCACTATCTGATAAGGATAGTGATCCATTGGAAGCTGAAGGTAGTGAAATTGAAGCCTTTAACTACAATGACATTGAAGAAGTGGAAGAAGAATCCTCAAGTGCTGATCTTGAGCTTACAAAAAATAAGAAAGTTAAATCTACTAATCTCATTAATGAAATACCAGTTGAAAAGTTTAGTTCGAGAGATAGTGAGTTAGAAAAAACAAGAGTTATAAATTTATCTAGACCAATAGAGATTGAAAAAACAGTTGTAATTAAAATCGATGAACTGGTCGAAGAAATAGAAGAAGTCGCAGATATTGTACCACCTAAGCCAGATGTGTCATTTGATGAAAAAACATCAATGTTTGATTTAGCCACGTTAGATGAGCTTAAGGCAGAGGTAGTCGAATCGGTTGAAGAACTTAAAAAATTAACGATTGAAGAAGAGATGCTTGGAGTATCACCAATTGAAGAAGAAGATTCTTCTACTGATCATATAAAGAAAAAAAGAAAAGTTAAAAAAACGATTAGTCCAGTTTTAGCTCTTGTTTTTATAGGACTCTTGTATTTTTTATTAGTAGATGAAGAGAAACCTGAAGTTATTAATCCTCAATATTTAAACTACTCATTTCCTATTGCAAATAATTTTATTGATGAAAAAAAATCTCAAGAGCAATTTGCTTTAGGTTTGAAAAGCTACAAAAAAAATACTTATTTATCAAAAGTTTTAGCAATATCATTTTTTAAAAAATCGTTAGCTTTTAAATTTAGAGATAATAAGGCCTTGAATTATCTTATCTTGGATTATGCAGAGCTGTTACCAAATGCAAAAGATCAAATTAAGGCCCGTGCTGTTTTGTATAAGCTAAGTAAAATTTCTAGAGCAAAGATTTTAAAGAATGCTAATGTCGCAATTGGCTTGTCGCTATTGTACTATCACTCAGGGCTAGCCGAAACGGCATATGAGACAATTGAAAATTATTTACGGGCAGGGGGCAAGCCCACTCTCAAGGTGTACGCCTATTACTTAAAAATTATGATTAGGGCTAATAAGTTTGAAAATTTAGAAAAGGTTGCTCAGAAACTATTAAAAGTAAAAAAGAAAACAGCACTGGTTTATCTTTCACTAGCTGAATATTACTTAGTAAATGAAAACTTTGATGCTGCCGCGAAGCTGATAAAAGAAGGCGCAACTAAATACAAAACTTCAGTAGCATTGTTATTAAAATATGCAGACATTGTGCGTGACCAGGGGAAGGCAAAACAGCTACGTAATATTTTAAAATTGGTAGAAGCTTTAAAGGTCGAACAAAGTCCCGTGTATTATGCAAAACTATTGGAGCATTTAGGGGTTGTTAGCGCAGCAGCTGGAGATACAGATCAGGCAGCTAAGCATTTTAAAACTGCACTGTTTTTTTATGATGACTTTGAACTAAGAGATAAGCTTTCTCAACTTAGTCTAGGAGGTGGAAAGATTGCTTCTAGTCTTATTTCATCGAGTAAGATAAGTAATATCTCTAAAGAAATTAATATTCTTTTAGACCGGGGAGAATTAGAAAGTGCACTACTGAAAGCTGTCACGGCTGTTGATATGGCACCGAACTCTGTGAAGGCAAATTTGTTGCTTGCTAATTTGCAGAGAAAGAGGGGGTACTTAAAAGAAACAGTAAAAACCTTGGAAAGCTTGCATCACTTATATCCACAAAATGGGCGTGTATTACACGCACTGGCACTCTCTTATTTAGATGCACATCGACTTGTCGATGCAAAGAGATTGTTAGTTTCTGTTATGAATACAAAATTTAGCAAATCTTTTTACTATAATTCATTACTTGGAAGATATTATCTTAAGACTAAAAATACTTCTCTTGCTATAAAGTGGTTACGAAAGAGTATAAAGCTAAACCCTCTTTACCATAAAGATTATTTTGCATTAGCAAATCTATATACTTTTCATAAAAAATTTAAGTTAGCTAGAGTACGATTAGGTGAAGCGATTTCGCTTGCTCCTAATAACTTAGAGTATAAAATTCTCTTTTCAAAGATTTATTATGAAACGGATGGTACTGATGCTGCAATTGGATATTTAAGAAATATTTTAAAAAAACATCCTCAGAATCCTCGTGTGTTAGGAGAGATTACAATTTATTATTATCGCAGTGGACAGACACGAGCCTTCGAAAGATATAAGAAAAAAATTGATAATCTCTTTGAAAAAGATGCATCTGTTTATAAATTTTTATTTAAAATGGCTAAGTTAGAGGGAGATAATATTAAGGCAATAAATTTTGGCCTTAAAGTTTTACAATTTACTTCTAGTCAGGTGGATCTCTTAATGGAGCTAGGTGTTTTATATATTGAGATTAAAGATTATAATAATGCCATTAGTGTATTTAAAGATGTTGCGATTAGAATTCCGACTTATCCTAAAGTTCACTACCTTTTATCTGAAATTTTTTTAAAGCAGGGTAAATTAGTAGAGTCTGAAAAAGAGGCAGATGAAGAGATAAAGCTAAATCCCAAATCAGAGTTAGGATATTACGCTAAGGCTAGGATAAAATTTCAACAAGAAAATTATGCTGTAGCGAATAAGTTTTTAGAGCGTTCAGTATCTCTAAATGTAAAATTTGTAGATGGTCTAAAGCTGTTAGCACTTATTAAGAAAAGACAAAATTATCTAGATCAGGCAAAAGAACTGTTCTTACGTGCAAGAAGTGTCGATCAAGGGGATGCCGATATTCACAAGGAATTAGGGGAAATTTTTGAAAAGACTGGTCAGAGAGCTCTGGCCTTAGAAAGTTACAAGGTATATCTTGATATTGCGGTTCGTGCGAAAGACAGAAGCCGAATTGAGAGTAAAATAAGAAGTTTACGATAAAGTTAGGAGTATAAGATGTTAGATATAAAATTAATTACGTCTGAAACAGAAATGGTTAAAAGCAATTTAGGTAATCAGGGATTTGATATTTCTAAGATTGACGAAGTTATCGATTTTGATAAGCAGCGCAAAGAATTTACAGCTCAAACAAATATGCTTCGTGCAACAGTTAACACTCTATCTAAGCAGATAGGTCCTTTGAAAAAGAAAGGTGAAGATGCAAGCGCTCTTATGGCTGAGGTTGCAGAAACAAAAAAGAAAATGGTGGAGCTAGATGCAATGCAGCTAGATGTTCAAATAAAGTTGGATAACTTATTAGATGTTATGCCAAATCTCACTCTTGATGGTGTTCCTATTGGTAGCAGTGAGGATGAAAATGTTGAAGTATCAAAGTGGGGAGAACCTCAAAAGTTTGATTTTGAAGTAAAGGATCATGTCACTCTGGGTGAAGAGCTTGGGATGCTTGATTTTGAAGCAGCCACAAAAGTAACAGGGTCTCGCTTTGTATTTTATAAAGGTCAAATTGCAAGGCTTGAAAGGGCGCTGATTAACTTCATGATCGATGCACATTTAGAAGAAGGATATACTGAAATAATTCCTCCATTTATTGTACATGAGCGTTCAATGTATGGAACAGGCCAGCTACCTAAATTTAAAGACGAAGCTTTTAAGTTAGAAGGGTTTGATTGGTATTTGGTTCCAACTGCGGAGGTGCCACTCACCAATATCAAGCGTGAAGAGTTATTTCCAGGGAAAGAGCTTCCTATTAAAATGTGTGCGTATTCGCCATGTTTTCGTAGTGAAGCAGGATCGTATGGAAAGGACACTCGTGGGATGATTCGTCAGCACCAATTTAATAAAGTGGAGATGGTTAACCTAGTAGATGGAGCGACATCTATAGAGGCACACGATGCTATGGTTGGAAGAGGAAAAAGTCTTCTAGAAGCCCTTGGACTGCCTTACCGTGCAATTAATCTCTGTACCGGTGATATTGGTTTTGGAGCGATGAAGACTATTGATCTTGAGGTTTGGATGCCTAGTCAGGATAAATATCGTGAGATATCTAGTATCTCTAATTGTGGTGACTTCCAGGCCAGAAGAGCGAGTATACGTTTTAGAAATAGTGAAGGAAAACCAGAGTTTGCCCATACTTTAAACGGTTCTGGACTTGCAGTAGGTAGAACTGTTGTGGCAATTATGGAAAATTATCAACAAGCAGACGGTACAATTATAATACCTGAGGTTCTTCGCTCATATATGGGTAACAAGGAAGTAATTGCCAAATAAAAATAAGTTGTCAAAAAGGGTGATTGCTCTTATTATCATTTTTTAAGTACGGTGGATTGGCTGAGTGGTCGAAAGCGGTGGTTTTGAAAACCATTGACCCGAAAGGGTCCGCAGGTTCGAATCCTGTGTCCACCGCCACTTTTTTCCTTCGGAGATGTGCCCGAGTGGTCGAAGGGAGCACCTTGCTAAGGTGTCGAGCGCTTGTCGCTCCGAGAGTTCGAATCTCTCCATCTCCGCCATTTTACTCCATGAGAAATTAACCACTTAACTTTATCTAATTTTTGTTAATTTCTTTTCACTTTCCCCATTCTCACAAGCTATTTCAGCAAAATTTGTATTCACTCCGTTTCACAGTATTTAATTTCTAATAAATGAAAGTGGTGTACCGATATGGGACTACATGGTGTACTGCTCTACAAACAATAATTATCGACAGCTATTAAAAGAGTTAAGGCTCAAGCGTAACCTGACTCAGCAAGAGGTTGCTGACAG
>DAOWEO010000076.1 GCA_030638415.1 Bdellovibrionales bacterium
CATGCTTGGCATTCCCATGCTCATACCCATATTTGGCATTCCCATTCCAAAGTTTAAACCACCAGAGATTCCCATATTTGGCATTCCCATTCCAGTATTGTAACCCATGCTTGGCATTCCCATGCTCATACCCATATTTGGCATTCCCATGCCAAAATTTAAACCACCAGTCATACCCATATTTGGCATTCCCATATTCATACCTGTATTGTAACCCATGCTTGGCATGCCCATATTCATACCTGTATTGTAACCCATGCTTGGCATGCCCATTCCAAATCCTAAATTGATTCCACCAGATAAACTACTACCGTAACCATATGGTCCAACCATTCCACCCATCATCCCAGAGCTATAACCACTAGACATAAATGGATTTCCAATACCGCCATACATATCTCCATACATACCACTGTAGCCAGAATACCCACTCATTCCAGATGCTCCATTACAATTAAAACCATTGGCATCTTCCATCATAATTGGATTTGCTCCACGCGCTGTTGAGTAATCTAAAAAAGAGTTAAATCTACTTGTACACTCTGTATGCCCTGTCTCATAGGCACCGGCCCAAGTTTCATTTATTGATGTACTCCCCTTGTATTGTAAATAACCTAATCCAAACATCGTTGCGTACGGTAAAGCATCACCAATCAACCCAATAACTTTATCTCCAGTACTCTCTTTTTGACACTCTATGCAATCATCAGAGGTATCCTCATTAATATAATCATCTTCAGTCCAAGCTGAAGCATCTACTGCTAACAAACAAGATAGCAATAATGTTATTAGATCTTTTTTTCTTAGTGAAAATACACTCATAAACTTCTCCAAGTTCACTCTCATTTCTGAGGTTTAGACTTCTTCTCTCATATTATCGGGAAAAAACTTGCAAACTTTAATTTTATTTTACTACACCTACAGTATCTCAGATGTTTGGGCCCCCTTCTTTAAATAGAAATTATTGACACAGGTAGAGTTTACATGATGTATCAAAATACTGGCCATATAGAAAGCAACAGGGTAAAAGTTCTTTATTAACAGGTCAAATGACCGCATACAAAGGAAAAAGTAATGGCAACAGGAACAGTAAAATTTTTTAACGACCAGAAAGGATTTGGATTCATCACACCTGACGAGGGAGACAAGGACCTTTTCGTACATAGCTCAGAGATTCAAGATGGTACTCTTTATGAAAACGACAAAGTAGAGTATGAAGTTGGTGAAGGTCAAAAAGGACCATGTGCAGTAAAAGTACGTAAAGCTTAATAATAAAATATATTAAGATTTAATTTAAGAAGCTGAATATCCATCATAAATATTGTGATGGGTATTCAGCTTTTTTCGATTTTAACAGAACAATTAACTTTTAGACTTGCCATCGTAAATTTATTCATAGGCTTCATACGCAGTTGTAAACGTCTCTCACCAATTGTAATCTCAAATGAACTCTTTATCTCTTTAGGTCCAGAAAATTTGAATTCTTGAAGTAAGTTAAGTTCCTTACCTTTTTGAAAGTAAAAATTATCCAATAGATGATCATTGTGGTGAAAAACCATCAATTGATCAACACTATTAGAACTAAAGCCCATCAAACTAAAGATTGATTGTAAAAATTTATCTGGATTTTCAGTTGCAATTAGCATCAATTTCTCTTGTAATAAGATGGCAAGCTCATGGTAATAGCTAAAGAGATGGATACGCATCTCATCTGGTAATTGTCCTGGTAGCTCACTAAGGCCATGCTCAAGCCATTGCTGGTCATATTCTCCACTGTAAGCGAGGCCTGCCAAATCATATAACTTATACATCATCGCAGTAAACCCACTATCAATAAGTGCATTCATCTCTTGTTCAAACTTTATAGCATTATAAGAAAAAGAAAAATACTTGGTAATAAAACTTCGAATACCACCACTTTTGGTATTAGCAAATGAGCTTTTCTTACACAGTTTTAAGCTAAGAATATTTTGGATATTCCCCTGTTTTAAAAGGATATCACCCTCTTTCCAAGTACGGTCTTTTGCTATGCCATCTTTTTTTCCTACAAGTAAAACATCAGTGATTTGTGGATATTGCTGAATGAGAAAAGACGAACTCTCTTGTGCTAAAACGGGAAGTTTCAAAAGTAGTGAACTATCAAAAACTCGTAGCTCACTTTCGTACTTACTCAAGACATCAAGATAACTTTTATCTAATGCTCCATAAAACTGATCATTAATACCTACAGAATCTGCTACTGCCTGTCCCACAAGAAATTCAAAAAGGTTACCTTTATACTCATTGATATAAGCTTCATGTTGCCTAGTATCCATCTTATTGCGCCCAGTAACTCTCCTCAAGATTCGCTTCTCGAAGTGGTAAACCTCGTGAAAGACGGGGAGAATTCTGTTTTAAAACCTCAAAGCTCACTCGATTCGCATATTTACACATCTGGTGTAGTGACGAATAGCTAAGGAATTTAGTAATATGTTTTGGCGAAGTAGGAATAACCTGACGATGGTACATATTAGCTGAAATATCATGCATTATGGCTGACAAAGCAGCATCGCCAGCACCGTTTGTATTTTTTATCTCTGTTCCTGGCCCACCTAAATAAGGATTGATGTGGGTATAAATTTTCAAAGGTGCTTTACAGTCTTTTTTTAGCATTGCCCGGCTATACTCAAACATATTATACTCAGCAATTGCTTTCGAATGAATTTTATCTTTTGTCTCCCGAGCATATTCCCGTTCAACATGACCACAAAGGTATAATCCTTTTGCTCCAACTGTAATTAAAGCGAGATCAGCAATATCTAAGATCTTCTCACCCGCTAATAGCATATCACTCTCGGAAACAAGCTCTTCTGCCTCTTTTTCATTCATCGCTACAATACTGACGTAGTCACTAATAAAGGCATATAAAAAATCTCTCTTCTCTTCGACAAGAGAGCTTGTTCCCAGTGACAAAATTACTGGAACATCATTTTGCTTAGCAAGCTGAACAGCTTTCATAGTAGCTGCAAACATAGATGAAGTTTCGTCTCTTAAAAGAAAAGTTGTAATGAGAAGTGATGCCGCTCCCTCAATTACTTTTTCTGGTATCGCATCAGGAGTTAAGTCATTCATTATTCCTTTCGAAATACCAAAAGATCGCTCATTATCAGGGGTTATAAAGCACATCGCCTTCGCCATTGGACCTGGACAGGGCTTCAGATGAGAAAAATCCATATGAAATGAAGTATTACAGATATATTTGAAAGCATAATCGCCTACAGAGAGGTTTTCACAAATTGCACCCAAAACTACGCAGCGATCATCAGATAGGACAGAGTAATTATGCAAGGTATTACCGACTGCTCCACCGGCAAATTCACCAACAATAAGCCCCTGCTCCTGTGCCTCTGAATAGATTTCTTGAGCAATTCTATCATCTAATACTACAGATTCTCCTTTTGCAATGTCATACTTAGCTAAAAACTCATCACTAACATTTATCTCAATATCCACAAGTAGCTGTTCAATACCAACAACCCGCACATGTCCAGGTGTAGAAAAGTCATTATCAAAAGGAATTCTTCCTTTTGCCTCAATAGGAAAGTAATACTTTGTCTTGCGTTTTCCTGGAAACTTCATTCGCACCTCTTTAAAGATATGGTTAATTTCACCTTTTATAGGGAAAAAAAGGCATGCAGGCAAGGCTAGTTGCAAAATATTCATTACCCTAGGATAATAGTAAAGATGCATGGTTATTATAAATACAACATTTTATTAGCATTTTTTGTCCTGTCATTTGCTCAATGTATGCAAGGTGCTCAGTTTGCGACTATTCAAAAAACAAAAGCTATTATATACGCTGATATGGCAAAAACTAGTCCCATTGGCTATATTTCAAAAGGGAAAACAGTCAAGGTTGGCGAGGTATTACGTGCCTATGGGACTCTACTTCCTATCGCAATTTCAGGCAAGATTGGTTATATTAAAGTTAGTGACATAGCTCTCGCCCCCAGTTTTCAAGACGAAATAGATAAAAATACCCCCAAACAGAAACCAACGTCTAGATCAGAGAAAATCAGTCGAAAGGTATTTATAGATAAATTATCAAAGAATAATTACTTCTCATATAGTTTGCGCCCATTTACCTATAAGGGAGATTGGGAGACTATTTCACAAGAACAAGCTAATAGTATAGTCAGCGGTACAGGACATTACATTTCGTTTAGTCACAGATCACCAAATAAGTCTTTTCATTTTGGCTTTGGCTTCGGGCTTGATCATCTAAAACAGCAGACACTAGAAATTGCAGCCTACTTTTTAGAGCTTAATGTGGACTACGCCATTATTAAAAACTCACTGTTTTCTTGTGAGCTAACAACCAGTTTTTCTCATGCTCTGGAAATGTTAATGCAAGAAACATCTCTAAATTATAGGTACAAGGGCAATATTTACGGATGGAGTTATGGAGCTCAGTTTGTTCTTTTCCCAAAATCAAAAATATCATTCGGTCTAAGTACTCTCCAACGCCATCTTCGTCTCTATGCCATTTCTCCCAGTGGTCCATTTAAGGTAAATACAATATTTACCAATTTAAAAGAAATTACCTCTACAGAATTACAATTAAGTATTATGTATCGCTTCTAGCCTAGAATTTTATTTAAAATTTCTGATGTATTTTTAGATATTTTTTTCATACTCTTCAGTCTTTTTAACTCTTCACCCATTGTATCTTTCAGTGACTCTGGCAGTTTTTGGTAATCTCGAAATCCCATCATAAACCTTGACGCTACTTGTGGGTTTAACTTATCAATAGAGATAATTTGATCTACTGCAAATTTATATCCTGCACCCGACTCATCATGAAATAAAGTATAGTTTCCTATAAAAGATCCAACAATTGCCCGCATACTATTTGGATTCGTAGCATCAAATAGTTTATGTTTTAGAAGTTGTTTGACTTTTTTCAGTGTATCTTTCTGAGTTGACATTGCCTGCACTGTGAACCACTTATCAACAACCAGTTTGTCACCATTCCATTTTTTAAGAAATACATCAAGCTTCTCATTTCTGCACTTCATTGTAGAATTTGCAATAAGTCCTAGTGCTGAAATTTCATCGGTCATATTATTGGCTTGATCAAACTGGCTAAGCATAAGTTCTTCACCTGAGATAAGCTCAGATAAAAATCCTAATACCCGATTTTTCAGCATCCGCTGCCCAATGCTTTGGGCATCTAACTTAAACTCACCATGATAACTGAAAGCAGCATATAATTTTAAAAACTGTTGCTCAAACTTAGTCGACAATTCGAGGCGAAGAAAATTTCGTACTTTATTAAGTCCAGCAAAATCAATAGTACTATACTCAATTTTCAATAGTGAAATAGCAGGAATAGTCATACAGTATGCCTTCACTGCAGGTTTGAGTTCAGATTGTAATAATTTATCAAAGGCTGAAAAATAAACTGCAGGAATTTCTAAAGGTCTTCCATTTTGTTCTTCGTGTAACAGCTGTCCTATCAGTAGTTTACTCAATTGTTGCATAGATTCATAACGATTGTAGTGATCACTATCATTAGCCATTAAAAATGCTAACTCTTCAAATGAGTATTTATAAGCTACAATTACCGGAGCTTTAAATCCCCTATTTAGAGAAATCGTTGGACACTCCATAATATTTTTAAAAATAAAACTCTCAGAATCTTTTCTAATATGTAAAATACCTTCAGCTAGCTGAGGTTGATCATCGGCCTGATCAAGTTCAAGCTGTAAATCATTACCAGCACTATTTAATAGGCCCATTTTTAATGGTAAGTGAAAAGGATCTGATGCTACATCAACCGTCTGTTTACAATCCTGTTCGACCTTTAAAATAAAAGTTTGTGAAACTTCATCATAGGTCGAGCTACAATTTAAAGTGGGTGTACCACTACGATGATACCAAGTTTCAAATTGGGAAAAATCATAATTCCCATTAGCATCACTCATCGCAGAGATAAAATCTTCTGTTGTCACTGCTTGACCATCATGTCTAGCAAAGTAAAGGTCCATCCCTTTGCGAAATCCCTCTCGCCCTAAAAATGTTTCAATCATGCGAATAATCTCAGCACCTTTTTCATAGACGGTTGCCGTATAAAAATTATTCATTTCAATATACTCTTTAGGCTTAATTGGATGTGAAGTTGGTCCAGCATCTTCCACAAATTGTGACTGTTTTAATCTGGTCACGTCATCAATTCTTTTAACAACATGTGCATTCATCATATCGGCTGAAAATTCTTGGTCTCTAAATACTGTTAAGCCTTCTTTAAGTGTGAGCTGAAACCAGTTTTTACAAGTTACCCGATTTCCTGTCCAGTTATGAAAATATTCATGTCCTATAACTCCTTCCACTCCTAAAAAATCGCTATCAGTTGCGCTCTCTTTATTTGCTAATACAAATTTAGAATTAAAAATATTTAAACCTTTATTTTCCATCGCCCCCATATTAAAAGAGTCCACAGCAACAATCATATAGATATCTAAATCATACTCTAGCCCAAAACGCTCTTCATCCCAGCGCATAGAATTTTTTAATGATTCCAAAGCATGGTAACATTTGCTTTCATTCCCTTTATCACAATAAATTTCGAGTTTAACTTCCTTGCTTGAGATAGACGTCGTATATGTATCACTAACCATTCCTAGATCACCTGCAACAAGGGCGAATAGATACGCTGGCTTAGCAAAAGGATCTTCCCATGTGACAAAGTGCTTACCACCTTCTAAATCACCTTGGGCAATAGGATTACCGTTAGATAATAAAATTGGATACTCTGCCTTGTCTGCAATAATTTTAGTTGTGAATTTAGTCATTACATCAGGACGATCTGGGTAATAAGTAATTGTACGAAAACCTTCAGGCTCACACTGTGTACAAAAAATACCTCCAGATTTGTAAAGTCCTTCCATAGTTTTATTTGCTTCAGGATTTACTGTATTAACAACTTTTAAAACTCCACGCTCAGGACAATTGTGTACAATCAGCCCTTTTTCTGTAACTATATATCTACTCTGTTCTAGCTTAGTCCCATCAAGACTTAAATTTTCAAGCTTTAGATTTTCCCCAAATAACTCTAACTCATGCTCTCCATTCTCATTTAAATAAAAATGAATTTCACTCTCTACTAAGGTATTACAATTATCTAAAGTAAAAGTAATATTAATATTTTTTACTAAGTAATTTGGCTCTTTGTAATCTGCTAATTTTATAGGATTAACACTGCTCATACTGGACCTCCACACTATATCCACTAAATTTTCTTATATTTAAAACACCTGTATCTAAGATAAGGTATTGGCCTTTTATTCCTAACAAAGTTCCTTCAATTTGACTATGCTTATCAAAATTAAGCGCATTAATCTTGGAAGGATACTCTAATACTGGATACTCTATATTCACGATATCGGAACTCTCCAAAAAAGTTATCTCCCCACCAGGCTCCATATCGCCAATTTCTCCATCTATATCTTCTAGAACGTCTCCAAGTTGATTGAAAATATCATCTCGTACTCTTAATAGGTCAGCGTCTGCTGACACTCCCTTTAGCATTGTGCGCCAATTCGTTTTATCAGCGTAGTTTTCAGCTAAAAACTGCTCCACCATACCACTTGCCAGACGATGTGGAACTTGCATAATAGGCAGTGCAGCAACGGCTCCTTGGTCAATCCAGCGGTGTGGAATATTAACGGCCCTTGTAATTCCAACCTTAACGTTGGAGCTATTTGCTAGATAGACATAATGAGGCTTGAAACATACCTCTTCTCCCCACTTAGAATCTCTACAAGTACCTGAGAAATAGTGACATTTTTCTGGTCGAACCATACAAATATCACACTCGGGCAACTTCATCATGCATGGATAGCAATACCCCTGAGCATAGCTTTTTTTTAACTTAGACCCACAACTTTTGCACTGTATAACTCCATTAAATGAGAGTGAAATTTTACTTCCTAAGCGGTTATTAAGCTCTTCACCAGCAAGCGTATAATGTGCCTTACCAGCGACCAGAGCAGTGCCCATTTTATCTAATGAAACTAACATTTTTTTATCCTTGCTAATATTTTTAAGTGAACTGAACGCCAACTTTTATTTCAGTGGATCCTTCGGACACCCATTTTATCGAACGCACTACACCACTAATTTTAGGCGCTACAAATTTTTCTCCAACCTTACTAACCAGTATAATATCATCTGCTTGAAATTCTGTTGCTGTCCATGTACTAAAAGCCATACCACCTTGAGAAAGGTCATATAAGACAAACTCCTTTTCATTTAAGCCATTCTGTTTTTTCAATGTAACAGTTTTAAACTTTTTCGGAGCAACGCGAGGAGAGCTACGCATTCCTTTAAACTTATCTTCATCTTCAATCTCTATCTCATCACTCTTAGAAGTAACCAAAATGTCAGCTAAAGAGCAAGGCGCTGCAACTTCACTGGCCGATGTTAAACGGACAGGAAGAGGTGAATGGGATATGAGAGCTCGCAAGCGCTCATTCAGCTCATCAATACTAAAATTACTCTCTCGGTGCACAATCCCTGACCTTTCACATCTTTCCAGCAACTCTAAAAGAACATCTAAGTTACTCATTCCATCTAATCGATCTCCAAATAGTTCTTTATCGCTCTCAGAGAAAAACTTTTCGATTTTACTAGGTAGAAAAACTTTTAATTTCTGGGGATATACCTCTCTAATATTAAGCTTGCACATTACATTTAGCCCATCAATAAAAATATATAATGAAGGTGCTTGCTTAAAGGAAAATGAGTCAAAACTAGCACTGATTTCAACAAGATCAGCTTCTCTGCTAACACGTTGGAGTTGCCCCGTTGCCACTAACCGCCTTCCACCAGTCTCTTCTTCCTTTTGCCACATGCAAATCATCATTTGATAATCTTTTAATAGTTGAAAAATCTTAAAAATGTCTTCACTTTCTACTAAATTTACCTGATTATTATTGTCCACTATTGCCTTCTATATATTTCTACTAAATTAAACATCAAAATTGTTTCAAAAGATTATAATATTGTCTATAATCATCATACTTAAATATATATATAATGAGGTATAACATGATAAATGGAAAACTACTTATCGTTGACGACGAACAAAATCTACTAGACTTGCTCAGTGAATCTGCAAAAGAGACAATTGGAACTGTTGTAACATGTCTTAATCCCCTAGATGCACTTGCTTCAATTCAAGGAGGAGAGGATTACGATGTTATCCTCTCTGATATAAAGATGCCACAACTCGACGGTGTACAATTCATGGAGAAGGCCCTTCAGGTAGATCCAGAATTAACTTTTATGTTCATGTCAGGTTTCCCAGACCGTGAAACAATTTCGAAAGCATTAAAAATGGGTGCATATGATTTTCTAGAAAAACCATTCACCCTTAGTCAACTCGGACATGCACTTAATCGTGCCTTTGAACTAAAAAAATATAAAACTCGCCTTCATGAACTATTAGAGCTGATGGTATTTGAGTATATGGATGATCTTCCTTACGATAAGTTTGTTGATTTAAGTAAAGCTGAAAAAACGGATGTGTTAGACAAACTGTTAACTGTCTTACGTGTCAAGCACTCTACGCTAGTACAAAAAAATTCTACAAAGAAGTAAGGATTCCAAATATGGAAAGTTATACTAAAAGTAAAATCATTCAAAAAGCTAATCTTTTGAGAGACCAAAAACTATACCCTTTTTTACGTGCTATTGAAGAGACACAAGCAACATGTGTGACAGTACAAGGTAAAGAGCAAATTATGATTGGCTCTAATAACTACCTCGGATTAACTCACCATCCCCACGTAAAAGAGGCTGCCATAAAGGCAATTGAAAGATTTGGCACAGGATGCACAGGTTCACGTTTTTTAAATGGAAATTTAATTATTCATGAAGAACTAGAAGAAAAACTAGCCGCCTATATTGGCCATGAAAGAGCTCTCGTATTTGCCACTGGAATGCAAGCAAACCTGGGTGCGATCTCTTGTATCGCAGGCCCTAGAGATTGTCTTATCTTTGATTCAGAAAATCATGCCTCAATTATTGATGCCAGTAGATTAAGCTTTGGCACAACATTTAAATATAAACATAACAATATGGAGTCTCTTGAAGAGACATTAAAGGCAAATCAAAAACGTTTCAAAAAAATGATTATTGTTGCCGATGGTGTTTTTTCTATGACCGGTGATATTTTAGACCTCCCCAATATTGTAGATTTAGCCAAAAAATATAATGCCTATGTCTATGTTGATGACGCCCATGGCGTTGGAGTACTAGGTCCTCAAGGACAAGGAACTGCTGCTCACTTTGACCTAGTTGATGATATTCATTTTAATATGGGTACATTTTCAAAGTCATTTTCTTCTATTGGTGGATTTCTATCAGGATCTAAAGAGGTAATTGATTACGTTAAGCATAGTGCCCGTTCTTTTATTTTTTCAGCCTCCATGCCACCAGCAGCAGTTGCAACAGTACTAGCCTGCTTAGAAGTCGTCATGAAAGAACCTCAGATCTTTGACAATTTATGGTCTAACGTCAACATGATTAGAAATGGTTTTAAAGATATTGGACTTTTTACGTATGGTTCAAAGACTCCTATAATTCCGGTACTAGTTGGAGACGATTTTAAGTCTTTAGAAGTAACAAAATATTTAACTGATAGTGGTATTTTTGCAACACCAGTGATCCCTCCCGCAGTACCATCAGGTGAGGCACTTATTAGAACTAGCTACATGGCAACACATACTAAAGCAGAGCTAACGAGAGTTTTAGAAGTAATGGCTGAAGTTAAAAAGAAATTTGACCTTCCTTCTGAAGGGCCTCAAATTTAAAAGGTAGTTAAATGACAATCTCAGTTAAAAAAATTTCACTTGATAATAACAAAGAGATCAAACTATTTATTGACCTGCCCTGGAAACTTTATAAAGATGATCCCAATTGGGTTCCTCCTCTAAAAATGGCAGTAGAAGACATATTAAATCCCCAGCATCCATTTTACCAAACAGCAGACTGTGCATTATGGATAGCTTATGATGATAATGAAATCGTAGGCCGTATCATGGCAACAATCAACCACCACCATAACTCTTTTCATAACGAACGCTGTGGTTTTTTTGGTTTCTTTGAATCAATAAATAATAAAGATATCGCTCATCAGCTCCTTACAACTGCTAAGAACTGGCTTACTGATAATAATATGGAGCAACTTCGTGGTCCTCTAAATCCATCAACCAATTATGAAAGTGGACTACTTATTAGTGGGTTCGATGATCCACCACAAATAATGATGACCCATAACCCAACTTACTATGCAGATTTTTTTGAATCTTTTGGACTTACTAAAATAAAAGATCTTATTGCCTACCAACTGGCAATGGACTTTACCATGCCCGAAAGAATTACTCGCATTGCAGCGAGGCTAGAAAAATCTAACCGCATATCATATAGGTGTATAAATCCCAAAAAATTTGCACAAGAGATTGATCTCATGTTTAAGATTTATAATGATGCTTGGGAGAAAAATTGGGGATTTGTCCCAATGACTGAGGAAGAATTTAAGCATACAGCAAAAGACTTAAAGTCTATCTTAGAAAAAAATCTTATCCAATTTGTTGAAGTTGCCGGAGAGGCTGTTGGTTTTGCTGTTGGTCTGCCCGACTATAATCAAATTTTTAAACGTATCCCTTCAGGTAAGCTTTTTCCATTTGGAATTTTCAAACTACTATTTGGGAAAAAACACATCACCCGTTTTAGAGTCATAACATTAGGTATAAAAAAAGATTTTGCTCATCTTGGACTGGCTACACTTTTATATAATCAACTTTATAAAGAGGCACGTAAAATTGGCTATACTGAAGGCGAACTAAGCTGGATTCTTGAAGATAATAAAGCAATGAATGCTCCCCTAAGACTGATGGGTGCAAAAGACTATAAATATTATCGTATCTATAACCAAGACATTTTATGAATATTTTAATCACCGGAGCAACAGGGTTTGTTGGATCTCATCTAACTGACTTATTAGAACAGCAAGGGCACAACTTATATGTACTTGTACGAAACCAAGCGAAGTATGAAGAATTCAATGTAAAAGGAAATATTATTAAAGGTTCTTTAGCTATTGATGATGGAAATACTTGGATTGAGGAATTGCCAGAAAATTTGGATACTGTTATTCACTTAGCAGGTATTGTACAGAGCTATGATGTTGAGCAGTTTTATAAGATAAATGCTACTGCAACTAAAACACTAGTAAAAGACCTACAGAAGCGTTACGACAAAATACATTTTATCCTACTCTCCTCACTCGCTGCTTGGGGCCCCGGACTCCCATCACAAAAAACAGTTGATGAACAAAGTACTCCCCATCCCGTTAGCCATTATGGTATTTCTAAATTAACTGCTGAAAAATTTGTAAAACAATATTCTCCTGAGAGTTGGCAGCTATCAATACTTAGACCTCCGATGGTCATTGGACCGAGAGACCCTGCTATTTTAGAAGTATTTAAGATGGTACAAAACCGTATTGTTATTTATGAAGGAAGCCAAGGAATGCGTAAGGAGTATAGCTTTATTTCCGTATTTGATCTCATACAAAATATTAATACTGTATTAGAAAATCCACAAGAAAATCAAGACTTTTTTGTAGCTCACCCCATCAGTATTTACTACGATGAGCTAATGCAAGAGATTAAAAATAATATTAAAGTTAGTTTTACTTTAAATATTAGAATTCCACTTACACTACTTGTATCTTTTGCATTCGGAGTTAAATATATTAAAAAAATTCTACCTATTACGATTCCATTAACTCCAGATAAAATTGCTGAAATAAGGCAGAAAAGTTGGATCTGCTCTAGTCAAAAGATAAAGCAACAATATGATGTTACCTATCAAGATAACCTATCTGAAATTATAAAAATGACTTTTGATGATTATAAGCAGCGTAACTGGCTCTAGTTTATTTTTTCCATTTAATATTACACCCAGAACTAGCTCGCTGACCTAAGGCTGGAATCTTTTTTTTGGCCAGTAATCGATCCATCGCACTTCGTAGATCTTCTCCAGTTACGGGTGTGTTACTACCAGGTCTAGAGCTATCAATTTGTCCTCGATATACCAATTTGAGATCTTCACCATATAGATAAAAATCTGGAGTACAGGCCGCATCATACGCTTTTGCAACTTCTTGAGTCTCATCATACAGATAAGGAAAACTATATCCTACGGCCTTTGATAATTCAGCCATCTTATCAAGTGAGTCCTCAGGATAGTTATCAACATCATTAGAGTTAATCGCCACAAAACCAATCCCCTTACTCATGTACTCATCTGCCATACTAACCAATTGCTCATTTATATGAATAACGTAAGGACAGTGGTTACAGCTAAATAGCACTAATGTTCCTAGTTCTCCTTGGCACTGTGCAAGGCTCCAAGTTCTCTCATCGACTCCCATTAGTGAAAAACTAGGAGCTGCTAAACCGAGAGTAATCATATTTGATGGGGTCAATGACATTTGTTTTTTCCTTGGTAATCTTTTGTAAGAAATAAGCTATATATAAAATTCAGAAATCTAGTATCATTAATTAAGAGACTACACATAAAATAATATATAACGACGTATCAAAAAGGATTTTTCATACGTCGTTTTTTTTTATTATTTTTTTATCTTGTTCCAGATAAGTAGAGTCACAAGAGCTAGACCACTAAGTGAAAGCATCTCAACTACCGCATGAGATATGCCACTCACACTAACATCAATCTTCATATAAAGTAGGACTGCAACACCAACACCCATAAGGGCTTCACCGGCGATTAATCCTGAGCTAATTAAAATACCTTGATCACTTGTTTCACTAATTGTTGCCGTTCTTCTGCGATCTGCAAAGTAACGAAGTAAGCCACCAATTACCATAGGAACTCCTAGCGTAACAGGAAGATATATACCAACTGCTACTGGCATCAAGTGTAGTCTAACCTTACTTTTCCGTCGCTCAAGAATCCTATCACCAATAATTATAATCACACCTCCAACCACTCCAATCACAATCATTATATAAGGTAGCTGCCCATCTCCAAAAAGAGCTTTGGTTATACTAGCAAAGAGAGTAGCCTGTGGAGCTTTAAGGCCAACTCCAATTCCATACGCCTGATGTAGCAGTGTTAATACGGGTGCAATAACAACTGCAGGAACGATAACACCAATAATTTGTGCAATCTGTTGTGAACGCGGGGTTGCTCCAACGAGGTATCCTGTTTTTAAATCCTGCGAGCAGTCCCCTGCTGTACAGGCTGCACAACACACCACTGCAGCAACACCAAGTGTCGCAAGAATTGCAGACTCTCCGTGATAGCCCATTACTAAAAAAAATACAGATGTGGCCAAGAGCGCTGAAATGGTCATTCCTGAAACAGGGTTGTTTGAGCTTCCTACAAGTCCAACAATATAGCTCGAGACTGCTACAAATAAAAAAGATGCAACAAACATAATTAGCGTAGTAAAAAAAGTAATAGTCCAATGGTGCAACATTGTATCGTAGAGAACAAACATTAAAAGCAAAGCAAAAAGAAATAATATGCCCAGTGTACGAATCGATAGATCACGGTCTTCTCTTCTTACTTCACAAGACTTTCCATCTGAATATGATGATGACAGCTCTTTTAAACCCGAGACTATTCCCTTACGGACTGAGACAATTGACCACATTCCACCTACAATCATTGCTCCAACACCAATATATCTGATCTGGGTTGACCATAAATGCCATGCTACATCTAAGGCAGGCTTGTCTTCCATCCCTAAAGGCGTTCCCAGTAGTGGAATACCAATAAACCAGCCAACAGCTCCGCCTAAAAAGACCAGCAGTGCAACATCAAGCTTTACAATATATCCAACTGCAACAAGTGCAGGTGAGATATCAAGGCCAAAAAACATTGAGGACTTTCCTAACTTAGTTGCCCACTCTACACTACCTGTAAAAAGGTGAAGCCCGGAAGAGAAAAATTTAAATATTGCACCAACCGCCAGTCCTAATCCTATCGTAGCAAATCCCTTCTTTCCCTCTTCTGCACTTCCTGCTCGAAGAACTGAGGCACATGCCACCCCTTCAGGGTAGATAAGATCTTTATCTTCTACGATGAGAGTTTTTCTAAGTGGAATCATGAAAACAACCCCTAGAAGACCTCCAGAAATAGCAATACCAGTTGTCAGCCAAAAATCGAAATCGTTCCATGCACCAACAATCACTAAGGCAGGTAGTGTAAAAATAATACCGGCAGCTAAAGACTCACCAGCACTTGCCATGGTCTGTACTATATTTGATTCCAATATAGAGTCACGTTTTAACAACCCTTTAAAAATACCCATTGAAATTACTGCTGCTGGAATAGAAGCAGAGACGGTCATTCCAGCATAAAGTCCCAAATAGACATTTGCTGCAGTCATAACAATACCTAACACAATTCCAATACCGATTGAATATACTGTTAACTCTTTGACACTATGATTTTCGACCACTAAGCCTCCCATTTAAGTTGAGGCATTCTAGCTAAAAGCAATCGAAAATGCACATACTTTAAGTGGCTACAGATCTGCCATGAAAGATAAAAACTCAGGATGGTCTACAAAGGGATTACGATTCATTTGTACTTGCTCAATTGCATTATTACGGTTTTGTTCTTTTAACGACACGCGATCTTGGCGGTACCATTTCCTCAAATATCTCTCTTGCGCACTATCAATATGCTTACCATAGCGAATTGCAAAATATGCCATCGATCTTGCCACGTCACCTTTATGTTCACTACGTGGCTCAAAACAACGCGTCCCTTCTAAGCTCTCACCAAGAAAAGATCCCTCTTCCTCTGTCTTAATGATCACGACATTGCAAAAAGGATGGTTACTTCTTCTCGAATTCACCCGCGATATAACTGGAAATAAGTGGTGTAAATCAGACTTTGCAATGCCTACAGCACCGCGACTCTGAGGCCAAGTGTGCTCACAATTCATAATAGAAGCATCTGGAATGCCCAGTGTCTCAACAAATTGTCCAGTATAAACACTCTTTACAATGCCAGATCTGTTATCAATAGAAGAAAACATTATAGAACGTGCATTCCGATACCCGAGATCAATGTTAGTTGCAATAATTTGTTGTAATTTTGAGCGAAATGCTTCATTACAACTACCGATGAGAGGTTTATACCTCTTTTCAAGGTCTTCCGACTGCAGATAATCAAACCAGAGGTTATGACAACTAGCTTTATCTATTTCAACCGTATAGTTCGCTGCTGCAATAACTGGCAACGTAAGAACTAAAAAAAGAATCAGAAAAAAAGAACGAAACATCAATGTCTCCTATATAAAAATTCTATCCTTGAACTATAAAAATTAGAACATAGGAATTTTCATATGGAAAGGCCTTAAATGTTTTTTTTCCTTACAACTTATTACAATTGGCGTTTTCTGTAACTAACGCCAAATAATACAAAGATCATTGCTGTCATAACATACAACCATATTGGAATTGGGACAGGATCTCCTTTAGCATAGGAGTGTAATCCTGCAAGATAATAATTTACACCTAAGTAGGTCATTAAGATCGAATAGAATGTAGTGACGGAAGCGACAGAAAAAAAGTATTCTGAATAAATCTTTTTGACATAATAAGTATGTAAAATAAGTGCATATAAAATAATTGAAACCCATGACCAAGTCTCTTTAGGATCCCATGACCAGTAAGATCCCCAGCTTTCATTCGCCCAGATTCCTCCCAAGAAAGTTCCAATAGTAAGTAGGGCTAATCCAACAAAAATACTCATATGGTTAAAATAATTTAGCTCCCTAATAGTCAGTGCCGTCCTACGGTTATTATTATCCTTTAAAACCATAAGAAGTAAGTTGGTAAGACCTAAGCAAGCTGATATTGCTAAAAAACCATAACTAGAAGTAATAATACTAACGTGAATCGTTAACCAATATGATTTAAGCACAGGAACTAAAGAGCTAATTTGTGGATCCATCCAGCTCAAGTGTGCAACACCTAATGCCAAGGAGGAAAATAACATCGCCACAGAAAGCAAAAGTAAATTTTTACGAAAAACAAAAAAGACAATACCCCCAAAGAGGGTTGCCCACGCGATAAAAACCATACTTTCATAACCATCACTAATAGGTGCCCGACCAGCAATATACCAGCGTAGGCCAAGACCAAAAACAAAAAATGCCATCGTAATTAATGCCACACCTAAAGCAAGACCGTGTACTTTTTCATCTCGTAATTTTGTAGACAACGTCGAGACAAAGCCCATTACAAGAAAAAATAGTGCAAATGGTGCTAAAAAAAGTGCCAAGCGCTGAAAAATTTTCCACTCATTAAAAAGTAGTTCCCACTGCAGTTTATCGTGATTAGGAACAAGCTCAGGTGAATACTTCACCTGCCACTGTGCAATTTGCTTAATACGTTTATCAGCACCGTGCCAATCTCCATTTTTTACAAAAAAGAGATATTCAGACATCAACTTTTGATATTCCTGTGGAGCCTGTGGACTTAGAGCATCTCCTAGTGGTGCCCACTTACGTGCTTCTCCTGTAAAATCTGGTAAGCACTTATAAAAACTTCCAAGAGATGCCATATAAAAGGCATTCATCCTTTCATTCAGCTTGATTAGCTCCTTTTCAAAAGTTCCACGTTTCCCTGGCGCTGTTTTTTGTGCAAGCTCTGAATCCTGCTTAAAAATATATCCACCGCGTTCATCAAAAAATTTCTCATAAGCAATACGCTTTTGTTTTTTATCAACCCCTAACCTCTTTTTTACTAGAGGGTGGTGTACATAAATCATCGGTTGAGCTTTCCAATAATCAGGTTCCAAAAATAGAGATAGTAAAACCTGGTTATGATTCATCCCTTCAAATGATGTCTTTTTAGAAATTTTATTCAGTACCTCTTCAGAGATAGTATCGACAGGCATAATACGGCCACGAAAAGTCTGGACAGGCAAAGCAGCTAAAACCTTATCAGCATGAAAAAGATCAACAGCAATTTGTGGTGAAGCCATTAAAGGCTTTACTGTAAAAAGTAGTAAGCCGATAAGCACCATTAAATTTAATTTTTCTGCCTGTATCTTTTTTAACCGTAAAGACAACTTAGAAAAAAGTGAATTTCGATCAAAAAGATTAAAAAAGAGACCTGCAAACAAAATAAAATACCCAATATATGTAGGCCACATACCAGGATCATCAGTCACAGAGAGAATTGTTCCAAACTCATCAGGGTCATATGATGCTTGATAAAAACGCAAACCCTTATGAATCATAATGTTGTTCATAAAAATATGAAATGGCTTAATCATCTTTCCGTCTTCATAAATTTCTACAAAGCTAGCATAACTTGATGGTGCATTATTACCAGGGTAGCGATCTAATTTAAAATCTGTTAATTTCACAGAAAAAGGCATCTTATACGTTCCAATAACTTTGTTATCGATACTGTGAATTGGAAACTCACTCTTCATTTCACCTTCACGTAAATGCAGGCTACCATTCATTCCCAGAAAATGACTCAATCCTCCACCCAAAAAGACCAAAACTAATCCAAAATGAATTGCGAGTGTCGTCACTTTTTTTAGGCGAAACATCTTAAACTTAAATGCATGAACTACCATACTTATAATGAGTAGGGTCTGTAGTAACTCAAACCACCAAGCATAGTAGACATTTACATTTGCAGTTGCCCTACCAAAATCATTTTCAATAATTGTGGCATAACCACAAGCAAAAGCATAAATTGCACCAAACAGGAGTACCAATTTCATATCACCAAAAATATCAATAATCTTTTTCAAATTATATCCTCTGATTTAAGTCTTTTTTTAACGTATTTAAGTAGATAGACATTAGCATAGCAAAAAGAGAAGTGCCAGTAGCATAAATTAAATTACTGGCACCAGATTAGGCAATATTAAATTTTCAGATCACGAAAAGCTTGATCACAGCGAGCGACAAAAGTCTCCTCCCCCTTTCTCAACCATTTTCTAGGATCATAATAACCTTTATTAGGCTTATCATCTCCATCTGGGTTTCCAATTTGAGTTTTAAGATAATCAAGATTACCAGTAATGTAATCTCTCACGCCTGTCATAAATACCCACTGCATGTCTGTATCAAGATTCATCTTAATGACACCATAAGAGACGGCTTCTTTAATCTCTTCTTGCGTTGATCCTGAACCACCATGAAAAACAAAATTAACAGGATTTCCACTAAGTCCAAGTTTTTCACAAAGGTAAGCCTGTGAATTTTTCAAAATAATAGGAGTCAATTGAACATTTCCTGGCTTATATACCCCGTGAACATTTCCAAAAGAGGCTGCAATTGTAAAATTATTACTAATTTTACTCAATGTTTCATAAGCATAAAAGACATCTTCAGGCTGAGTATATAGCTTAGAGTTGTCGATATTAGTATTATCAACTCCATCCTCTTCACCACCTGTACACCCTAGCTCAATCTCAATGCCACACTCAATTTTATTCAACTTTGCAAAGTAATCTGCACACGTTTGAACATTCTCTTCTAGGCTCTCTTCCGATAGGTCCAACATGTGAGAGCTAAAAAGTGGTTTTTTGTTTTTTTCATAAAAATCAACTCCTGCATCGATCAGGCCATCAATCCATGGTAGTAATTTTTTTGCTGCATGGTCGGTATGTAGTACAACTGTGACACCGTATACCTCTGCTAAGTGGTGTACGTGCTGCGCAGCAACTACGGCTCCGGCAATAGCTGCTTTTTGTCCATCATTACTAAGGGACTTTCCAGCATAAAAATGAGCACCACCATTAGATAATTGTACAATTACGGGAGTATCCATATTTTTAGCTGATTCCATAACTGCATTAATCGAATCAGTTCCAATAATATTAACTGCTGGCAGTGCAAAACTACCATCTTTAGCATATTTATAAAGTTCAACCAACTCTTTGCCATAAATGACACCTGCTTTAAATTGTCCCATTTTTCCTCCTTAAGGTTATAAACTGCAAAAAGTCTAGGCCCTTTTTTTTTTATGGGTCAATGCCCTATAATTACCTTATATAATATTATTTGGTTATTCTCACATGGAGTGTGAACATGAAAAGTATTCAAAAATTTAAAGAGGGTGAAAACCTTGTAAAAGAAAATACGATTTCACGAAAACTGTTTATTATAAGGAAGGGAAAAGTCAGAGTTTTCAAACACTATTTCAACCAAAAAATTACCCTTGCTGTCTTAGAAGCAGGTGAAGTTGTGGGTGAGCTAAGTTTTTTTGATGCAAATCCTCGTTCAGCTTCAGTAGAAGCAATATCTGATGTTGAAGCCATTGTTATTGATGGTGCTGATGATAAGCAGATGGAAAAAATTCCCACTTGGGTGGTAAGTGTTTTAAAAAATACCTTTAAACGCTTTCGTGAGATGGACCAAGAGATCACCCTTTTAAAAAGTATGTATGATTTTCAAAAAAAATCTCAAAAAATCGACAATGTATCAAAAACTCTTTACATGGAAATCCTTCGTGCCAACAAGACCATTTCCATGCTCGCAGCACAACACGATCAGCAGCATCCCGGTATTCCATTTAACTGGGATATTATAGCAAAAGATATCGACAATATTATGGGTAAAAAATATATTAATTTAGGGAAATACCTCAGAGAGTTAGTACACAGCGGCATGATAACAAAAGATGGTGACAGCAATAATTATTTTCTGGATCAACAAAAAATTGAAGATTTTAATAGTTATATTAATGCACAAATAGAAAATGGTAGTTTTTTACTTATTACCCAAAGTGCTCTGGCCATACTTCTTAGCCTTATTGAGTCCAGTGGTAAGGAGCCAGCCGACAATGCTGCATCTAGTGATCAAGCGGTTAATCAAGGTATTTTTAAACATAAGCATATCCCTCTTTTTGAAGAAGCACTGAAAGAATTAGGTGACTTAAAAATTCTTAATATTCAGCCCGATGGCATACTACTATTTAAACCAAATGACATTCAGCAGCATTACATTTATCAAAGTATTTTAAAAAACTTTGACCATTCTATTTTATATTCTTCATAAGATACTGTTTTCACTGTGACACATCGCACATAAGCAAGAAGTAAGTTTTACATCGTTTACAGCTTGTCTTATTTTCAGCTAGACTGTCGCCGATGCTAAAACTTACAAGCTACATTCTTACAATTCCCCTACTCTTAATCTTTCTTCAAAGTGGATATGCTGCGATCACTACTAGTACTGAGCGCGACAACGACTCCTACTATAAGCAGTGTGAGTATAATAAGACATATATTATAAAAAATAGCATCAAGGTTAGCTGCCTAAAAAATTACCATCATTATAACTCTTCTGCATTCAAGAAATACTACTCTCCAACTACTGCGCAGTCACAAGTGAAAATTGCTAACTTTAACTTATGGCATCCTGGCCAACGAAAAAGTATTTTTAAAGATTACGCACTTGTAGCAAAAATAATAAACCGTTGGGATATTCTCTCAGCCCTGGAGCTACAAGCTGTAGTTGGGCCTGACCTGGCTCATAACACAGCACTACTTAAATTTATTGCAACGACTCCAACTAAAATTAAAAAGCTACAAAACAAGCTAGCAATTACGACTGCACCAAAAGAACGAGCAAATCTACTCGCAGACATTGCAAAACTAACAAAGGAGCTCAAACAAGCTCCATCGCTCTATCGTCAGCCTGGATATATCTCTATCCTCATAGAGCTGCGTAAATTAGATCCTAGCTGGGCACTACTGCTAAGCTCTAAAGGTGAAGCAGCCAGAGAGCGTAATGTCCAAGAGCTAACTGGTTTTTTCTATCGTGCAACAAAAGTCAGGCCGCAATCCAATCCTTTTTGCCGCCAATATAAAACAAGAAATCGTGGCAATCCTTTTGGATGTACCCCTGACTTTGATGGAAAATTTTTAGATATACCTTATAAAAATTATTTTTCTCGTAGACCATTTATGGGTAGCTTTAGTAGTGGAGAGTTTGCTTTTACCCTTATTGCAAGCCACTTTGTGTTTAACTCTCCACGTGATCCTGCAATCAAACAAGCAATTTTAAAAGACGTCTTTAATGCCACTACTATCGAAGAACTTGGTAAAGGAGTCTATCCTACAAACTACGCACGACTTGCAGAACTAAAAATGACAATGCAGTTTTTACAACGATACCAAGTACAATATAATGATAATAACTTAATACTAACAGGTGATCTCAATATAAAATCTGACAACCCTTTTGCTAAAAAAGTTATTAATGAGGCAGGTCAAAATAACTGGGAACTACTAATTCAAAAAAAGACAAGTACTACATATCGGCGCTTTAATGTTAGTGGTGCCGAAACTTATGGGCTGTCTAGTAATTATGACCATTTTGTAATTCAAAAAAATAACCATTTTTGTCGTAATTCACAGGGGCATGTCAATGCCAGCAGCTACAATTTAATGCAAGATCCCTTATTAAAAAATGCTATTGACTCAAAATATAAAATTCGTACAGAGAAAAAAAATGCCCAGAATTACTATATTGTATCATCTCAAGGAAAGCTAAAAGGCAAAAAGCTATGGAACTCATTTAAAGCACGATGGTCAGCACGTAAAACGATCAAAAATGGACATATTGTTATAGATACACTCAAGCAACAATCTACAATATTAAACTTTAAGCGCCGAGTACTAGATTCTCAACTACAAGATCGAACATATTATCGTTATATACATGAAGTTATTAGTGATCATTTACCAATACAAATGACTTGTGACAATATCTAGGTGCCATACTAAATAGCACCTAGAACTAAATACTTTAAAGCTTTATTCTGTATCGTAAAACTCAGCGTCACTACCTTTGCGGTGGATTTTCTCTTTCATTTGTTCTTTCTTTTTTTGTAACTGCTTCTCTAACTTACCGATAACTCCGTCAAAGGTATGGTATAGATTAGAGTCATCACTAGTAGCATGAAAAGTGAACTGATCTCCACTAACTTTTACCTCTGAACAGTGCTTACCTGCTTCTACAGAACAGGTCCAATTAACATCTATTTTACCATTAAAATATTTTTTTAATTTCCTAGCTTTCTGCTGGATTTTATCTTCAATAGAAGGTGTAGATTCTAAATGCCTATAAGTTGTTTTTAAGTTCATATAATTCCTCCATGGATCAAAAGTAACTTAGCTTGTGGCAAATCATATCATGTAGATAGTACTGATTCTAGAAAAATTTTCTTTACTTATCGTAACAAAAAAAACATAATCCTGATAATTATCAGTAAAAAAAGGTGACCAAAATGAGTGGAAAGAAAGATCATAATATCTCCTGTGAAGAGTGTTCTGCACGGGAAAAAGGAATTTTTTGTAAGCTAAAAGATATGGAGCTACAAGAAATTAATAAAAATAAAGTAACAAACATATACAAAAAGGGTCAGACTCTATTTTTTCAAGGTAATCCTCCTTATGGACTATACTGCATGAGTTCTGGAAAAGTAAAAGTCTCTAAAATTGGTAATGATGGAAAAGAGTCTATTGTCAGAATTGCTGTTGCTGGAGATATACTAGGTCATCGTAGCCTGTTTACACATGATTATTACACTGCCACTGCGACAGCATTAGAAAGTTCAACAATTTGTTTTATAGATAAAAAATATATTCATAAGGCCATCGAAGAAAATCCACTTATATCTACAAATATCATTGAAAAATTATGTATTGATTTAGGAGTTGCAGAAAAAAAAGTTGCATCTCTTTTTCAAAAAAATGTAAGAGAAAGACTCGCAGAACTTCTTTTACTTTTAAAAGAATCATATGGTATCGAGGAAGAAGAACAGCGCTGGAAACTCAACATCAAACTAACAAGAGAAGAGATGGCCAGTATGATTGGTGTTGCCAATGAAACACTCATTAGATTCATGACAGAGTTTAAAGATGAAAAACTGATCGAACAGCAAGGTAAAATTATATATATTATCGATGAAAAAAGACTGATCGAATTCGCAGACCTTTACTACTAAAATAAAAAAAAAAGGGGCCCCTGCAACTGGCCCCTCTTTTTTTTGGCATCCTGCCAATAACGGTAACTTCCTGTCACCTACTTATTAATTATACGGTAAAAAAAAAATATATGGTAGAAAAAAAGTATCAGGCAAACTTTTCCTTGATTCTCAAGTGTTTTTTTACCTTTAAAATAAAATAGTACAAAACAAAAGGAATTTCTAATGTTTAGCTTCTTTCAAGATGAATACCCGACTAAGTTATTCACATACTTTATTCCTGCCCCCCCAAAAAGGATCTCTGGCTATCGTGAAAAACAGCTAGATCGTATGGTAAACGAAATATTAAAAAATGATTTTAAGTTAAAAGATATAAAAATTACTAGTGTTTCCAACGATGAATTAATGGGCATGTGGGTTATCCTACATCTCCAACCAACTTCTAAACACGGTAGCATACTAGATATCAACCAACTCTTGGATGAAATTGAGGCTCACGTCTCTCTCCCAATGTCAGAAGATAATACTGATGGCCTTTATCCAGGTTAAACATATAAATAAGGATTTTTATGCGCTATCTCTCATTTGACATTGAAGCTACAGGATTAGAAGAGCATGACCTAATCATTGAATTTGCCATGGTACCGTTCGATGTAAAAAGTAGAACAATTGAATCTAAACTACAGAAACATTTTTATATAAAATGTCCTAGCTTTGCAGATTTAAAACCACAACTCAATCCATGGGTTATTGAAAATAATAAAGAGTTAATTCAAAAAGCATCAAGTGAAGGAATTACAATAGAACTCTTTAAACAAGAGCTCATCGATTATTTTGAATCAGATGAGATTAAAGATTATTTTAATAACCAAAAAGTTATTCTTTTTGGTAAATCGATGAATGCCATTGATCTACCTTTTTTAAACAGAGACTTAGGATGGGATTTTATGCGCACCTATTTTTCACACCGAGTTAATGACCTTACCTCCTATTCATATAATTTAATTGATATGCGACAACTTCCTGTAGACGCGGAGTCAGGAGGATGGTTAATGGACCACTTAGGAATGGGAGAAGTTGCTCACACAGCACTTGAGGATGCAGTAAATACTGCTAAAATGTATTTTTTACTATTAGATAAAGTCCAAGCTAATTAAATAAATTAGAAAAGAAATTCTTTTTGGTATCATCATCTGTTTTAACAAGAGAGCGTGACTCAATAGCTAACTTGTTAAATAGATCTTCTGTAGTGTCTACTGTCATTGCAATCTCATTAAACTCACCCAACGATAAAAGTAGTAATGAATCTCGCTTAAAAAAACTTGCGACCTGCAGACAGAAATCTTCAAGCTCAGCAAATACGTGAAATGGCCCAAAAATAATTGTTGAACTATACACATCTTTTTGCTCATCAGTTAGAACCTCATCAAAAAGAAACTGAATGAATTCTCTATCCTTTAGAATTCCACTTCCATTAAAAAAATAATGGATATAATAAGCAAGCTGATCCTTACCCACTCCTATATTAAAGCGTAAGTTCTCATGTCCATAAATTGCCATTAAATTAGAATCTTTCATCATATCTCTCGTTAGTACTCATCAATAAATCCAAATTCAATGGATACAGAACCTTTAGAGCTAAATGCAATATCTAGTACACCATTATCAATTTTAACCTTTGCATTTTGTTCATCAACAATCTTTAAAACTAAAAAACTTTTGGGGAATTTAATAGTAGCTTTTTGCTTATAACTAACAACATTACATAACGTCACCCTGCGTATACTTTCAAAATTCAACTCGCTATTTAGAGGTGAGCGCTCCAGCCAATATTCTATAACACCGCTATCTCCCGTGACTTCCGGATGTTTAAAAGTAAATAAAGATAAAATTTTCTGCCAAAAATCATTAATACTCTTGCGATCTAAAACTTCAAGAGGTTGGCTGCTATATAGGATAATCTGCCCATCTCCCAGAGAGACACTACGGACAATTGTATGAAAATTAACTTTTTGAACTTCTAGCTTATTTTCTATAAAAAATGCTTCAAGCTTGCGTGCGAAAGTTTCAGATATATTATTAATATCAATAATAATTTGTTTTCCATGCATAAACAGCTTAATAATTGAGTGGAAAATATCTAAATCAAAATATTGTGCTAGAAAAAAATGTATTGAACGATTACGCTCATCATTAATAACATTTTGATACTTCTCTTTTGTGTGCTCTAAAAATAGATATGTGCCCTGATAACGCTGCTCCAAAAGATGTAAAGGAGAGTAACTTTTTTGCCATATAGCCTGAAAATGCTGCCCAGGCTGAATAAATAGTGAAAAAAGGTTCAAGCGTGAAAAAATTAAAGGAGTATCATCCTCATAAAAATTTTCATTAATTTTCTCACTTGCCAAAATATCAACAAAATAAGATTTAGAAACGTCTTGAAGTAACTCTGAACGTTCTTGTCCTAAAAGTACAGTGGAAGGAAGCATGTTAAGTGCACATACCTGTAGCATATCCTTGAAATATCCTAGTTCATCTTCTTTACCAAAACTTCTATTAACAAAATTATGTGGGCTTCCTCCTAGAAAGCAGATATTCAACTTTCCATCCCAGTACTCACCTATTATTTCCTTGAAGCTCTCCTCATATAAATCTTTTAAATTTCTTCTAAACTCAGTATGTACAATTCGTTCTTCATCAATAGACTTAAGTGTAATTTGTTTATTCCCCTGACCTTCTAAAAAGCGCTTAAAAGCTTGTTCGTATGATGGTGAAGAATCCTCAAAGTAGGAGATAATTTTACTTGCATGAGCAAAAAAAGGTGAGAAACCAAGTACACTCACTTGTAATTTTTGCTCAACTAAATAATTTTTAAAAGTTGTAATAAATTTTTGAAATCCTTTAAATACCTTAGGCTCATAAAAAGAGAACATCTTATGCATCTGCTTCTCTCCATCGAGAGAGAGCCACACTTGCTGGTGGTAAAAGCTAGGCTCCTTAGCCAAAAGGTATGGAATACCTCCATTTGCAAGATATGGAGCAGGCCCAACAGGAATTAAAAATGATACTTTTTTATTAAGCTTTTGAATAATTTCAACTAACTTAACTAAATTAGCCTCTGGCTTATCCTGGCCAAAATCAAATTTGTCACCTGTTTCACTATGAAATCCCCAGTTAAGAGGGATCACAATAGAGTCAAAATCATCAGTCGTTGCTAATTTTTCTTCCCACAACGAGCTTGCAGTTTTCCAGTAAAAAAACCAATTTTCACCAGGAAAAATATTATCAAAATCGTTAACAATAGGAGTGGTTAATGTCAAAAAAGCCCCTTTTTCTTACATATAATATTCAACATGGTTACATTAGGATTTTACTTTGTCTAGTAAGCCAGATGGCCCCATTACCACTTCTATTCAATCAGGGAAAGTATCCAGCAAATCTTGTCAAATTATGAAATTCAGTGTTATAAGGAGCTGTTTAAATTACCTAATAGTATTTTGAGGAGGTCCATAAGTGTGGTTTTTTACTGAGGAAGAGAGAGAGTTACAGCAATTATGCAGAAATTTTGCGAAAAATGAATTAGCTCCTTTTGCTGAGCAACATGACCACGATGAATCCTTTAACTTGGCTGCATTTAAGAAGATGGGAGAGATTGGAGTTCTTGGAATTACAGCTGATCCCGAATACGGTGGCGTTGGCATGGGAGCAACAGCTGCTACAATAGTGATGGAGGAGTTTGGAAAGGCATGCCCTGCATCAACTCTCTCCTATCTTGCCCACTCCATGCTCACAATCAACAATATTCAAATGAATGGATCTGAACAGCAGAAGGCGAAGTATCTACCTAAGCTAATTACTGGTGAACATATTGGATGTATGGCAATGAGTGAGCCAGACTATGGTTCAGATGCACTAGGGATTCAGACAAAAGCAACACTTAACTCTGACCATTATATTATCAATGGTACTAAGATGTGGATCACCAACGCTCCCTATGCAGACATCTGTTATATTTATACTCGCTCAGGCAAAGATAAAAAAGATCTAACGACCTTTATTCTGGAAAAAGAGAAAGGGCAGTTTGAAGTAGGTAAGGCTATTCACAAGATGGGAATGCGTGGATCTCCAACCTCAGAACTTGTACTAGACAAGGTTAAGATTCCCATCGAGCACCGTGTAGGAGCTGAGGGAGATTCTACCATTCATATGATGAGAAATTTAGAAATTGAGCGTATTACAATTTCAGGCATATCACTTGGAATTGCTCAAGCTTGTGTTGACCAGTGTCTACAATATGCAAATGAGAGAAAACAATTTGGAAAAACATTAGGAAAGTTCCAGCTCATTCAAAAAATGGTTGCAGAGATGGCCACTGAAACAGAAATGATGCGTAGCTTTCTCTATAATGTCTGTAAAGAGTACGACAATGGCAATAAAGGCCCTACTTCTGCAGCAATGGTTAAACTTGCACTGCCTAAGATGGTAACAAAAATTGCTCTCGATGCCATCCAACTGCATGGAGGATATGGGTACAGTCGTGAATTTCCACTAGAGAGACTAATGCGTGATAATAAACTTAACGAAATTGGAGCTGGTACTAACGAAGTAATGATTCTCATCATTGCAAAAAACTTATTAAAAGCTCAACAAGAAAAAATGCAATAGATAGAGGAACTCAACATGAATGAACTACAACAAGAGATACAGCTACAGTTAGAAAAATATCGCCTTGATAAAATCGAACCTACCGCAGAAGCTGATGACCATGCAGAAAAATTCCGCATGGAAATTTTTAATGAGCTTGGAGAACTAGGATTTACGGGGGTTACAACTTCTGAAGATTATGATGGCACAGGTTTGGGATACCAAGATCTATGTGTTGTTTTATCTGAATTGTCCAAGTCCTCAGTATCTTATGCTGTTACAATTTCAGTTTCATCTATGGTGCAAGGTATATTTTCACAGTTTGCCAATGAACAACAAAAGAAAAAATATCTTCCAGCGCTAGCAACCGGTCAGGAAATTGGTGCATTTGGGCTCACTGAATCTTCAGCAGGATCAGACGCAGCATCTTTAAAAACAACTGCAAAAAAAGTTGATGGTGGATATATTTTAAATGGTTCAAAAATGTTTATCACCTCAGGAAGTATTGCATCAACATTTATTGTTATGGCAAGGACTGGAGGAGAAGGAGCCAAGGGAATTTCTGCATTTATTGTTCGTAATGATGCTAGTGGATTTTCTGTTGGTAAAAAAGAGAAAAAGATGGGCTGGAAGGTCTCACCAACAACTGAACTGATTTTTGAAAACTGCTTCGTTGCAGATGAAAATCTTTTAGCACAAGAAGGCATGGGCTTTAAAATTGCCATGGCGGCCCTAGACCGTGGTAGAATCACCATTGGCTCAATTGCTGTTGGACTGGCGGAACGGGCTTTAGAAGAGTCTTTAAAATACTCATTAGAACGAAAGCAATTCAAGCAAGAAATTTTTAATTTTCAAGGGCTCCAATTTATGATGGCAGATATGGCCACAGAACTTGAAGCAAGTCGCCTGTTAGTTAATGAAAGTGCACGTCTTTTTGATGAAAACAAAAATAATCAAAAGCTTGCCTGTATGGCCAAGTTAAAAGCAACTGATACAGCAATGAAAGTAACAACTGATGGTGTTCAAATTTTTGGTGGAGTGGGATATACCAGTGAATATCCGATGGAACGATTTATGCGTGATGCAAAAGTTCTTCAAATTGTTGAAGGATCAAACCAAATACAACGACTAGTTATTGCCCGTAATTTACAAAAGCAGTATTCAATCTAAGGGAGTAAGACATGGCAATTAATATCCAATTACCAACATTCGACAGAAGCCAAGCACGCTATCAACAAGATTTTTTAGAAGATAAATTCACCTCTTTTAAAAATACTGTCAATAATCCTAACATTGGTTTTTTTAATATTATTAACGATGAAAGTTTGGTCACAGAGTGCCAAGAAATTTATCAACAACACAAGAAACGTGTCAAATGTTTCGTACAAATCGGCATTGGTGGAAGCTCCCTCGGTCCTGAGATGCTAACCTCTGCAATTAATAATAGTGGTGTACAATTTTTATATATTAATAATATTGATCCCGATGAACTTTTTGAACAATTGGCCAGCATTACTAATATTCATGAAACTCTGTTTTACTTTGTTTCAAAATCAGGAGGAACAGCGGAGACAATGGCCTCCTTTGCTATCATTACAAATTGGCTCAAGGATCAAGGTATAACTCAAAAAGAGTTACCAAGCTACTACGTCTTTGGCACTGATCCGACAAAAAGCGACATGCTTAATCTCGGCCGAGAGCTAGGTATTAGCTGTATTTCAGTTCCAACTAATGTTGGAGGACGCTTTAGTGTTTTAACGCCTGTAGGATTCCTACCTGCAATATTTGCGGGACAAGATCTAACTAGTCTACTTGCAGGAGCAAAAGAGACACGCGAATCGATTTTAAATAACAAACTCGAAGAAAACTCACTATTTCTGCTCGCATCTTATCTCGATGAATTAAAATCACAAGGGGTAAATCAAACTATATTTATGCCTTACTCCTCAAAATTAAGAAACTTATCCTTTTGGTTTGTGCAACTATGGGCTGAAAGCTTAGGGAAAAAATACTCTTTAGATCAAAAAGAAGTTAATCAAGGACTAACCCCAATTCCTGCTTATGGTGCTACCGACCAACATTCGCAAATGCAACTTTTTATGGAGGGTCCCTACGACAAGGTATTTTTCATGCTAGAGGTAGAGAATTTTCAACATGACTACTCTCTGGAAAACTGCTTTGGCACCCCTTCCTTAGTAAAGCTAAGCCACTACACCCTAGCACAACTAATGAAAGCAGAATTTCAAGGTACACTTACTGCCCTCACTGAAGCAAAACGTCCATTTGTCCACTTCAAGATGAATAAAAATTGTGAGCACAACCTTGGGGCTCTGATTCTATTTTTTGAAAGCTTGACTGCCTTAATGGGTCATTACCTTAATATTGACCCTTTTGATCAGCCTGGTGTTGAAGCAGGAAAAAAGTATGCATTTGAATGGTTGGCCCGAAAAAGGTAAGATATAAGATAACTATTTTAATTTCAACAGTCAGGAAAAGATATGGCCAGTAGCGATACAACAATTGTTTTAACCGATATTACAGCAGCACTATCAACTTCAGAAAAAGAAGCCGAAGGAAAACCTGCTGCACTAATTGTTGTTGGTGGTGACCTAAATGGAACAATTTTTGATATTGAAGGCCACGAGGTTAAAGTTGGTAGAAATCCTGAAAGTGAAATAACCTTAGAATTCCAAGGAGTCTCTAGACATCACTTTAGTCTGATTGTTAGAGAAGACGGAGTACGATTAGAGGACAAAGGTTCTAGGAACGGAACCTATTTAAACAACAAAAAAATTGAAAAAACAGCAGAGCTATTAAAAGGTGACATAATAAAACTAGGCTCAATAGCCTTACGTTTTATTCCTAAAGGTGATCCTGAAAGACTCACCTATGATAAGCTTAATATGGAAGCCAATACTGATGGCCTCACCAAGTGCTTTAACAAAGTCTATTTTAATAATTCAGCTGAAATTGAAGTAAAAAAATGTAAAGTGACAGGATCACCACTAGCCTTAGTTATGCTTGATCTTGACCATTTTAAACATCTAAATGATAACTATGGTCATGATGCTGGTGACTTCGTTCTAAAAGAGCTGTCTGAAATTATTAGAAAAAATGGAGTTCGCGACAATGACGTTTTTGCACGGTATGGTGGCGAAGAGTTCTGCATATTACTGCCTCAAACAAATTTAAAAAATGGATTTGAAATTGCTGAGAGACTACGCCAAACCATAGAAGCTCATCAATTTATCTATGATGGACAAAGATTACCCGTAACAGCTTCAATTGGAATTGCAGACTATCGCCAAGGTGTTCTTACTGGAATTGATCTATTTAAAAGAGCAGATAAAGCTGTATACATCTCTAAAGAAAATGGCCGAAATCAGGTAAATTTCTTTCGAGGCTAAAACAAGATGAGCCTTACACCTCAAATTAAGCAAAAAATTCAAAAACTGCCCAATTTTCTTATTGATCAAATTAAAGCTGGTGAAGTTATTGAATCCCCCTCCTCCCTAATTAAGGAGCTTTTAGAAAATGCTATCGATGCCAAAGCTACTACCATTGACATTGAAATTATGGGCAACGGAATTACAAATATAACAATCTCAGACGATGGAGAAGGCATTAAGCATAATGAACTTCCACTTGCCTTTGAACGCCACGCAACCTCAAAAATTACCTCCTATGATGATCTGTATAGATTATATAGCTTTGGATTCAGAGGAGAGGCTCTGGCCAGTGCTGCAAGTATCTCTAGAATTTCATGTACCAGTTGTCCGTTGACCGGAGAGGGCGGGAGAATCATGATTGAAGGAGGTAAGCAACTTAGCCTAACTCCTATCACCATGGAACAACATGGAACAACTATCAGCATCTCCGATCTTTTTTTTAACACCCCCGTTAGAATGAAATTTATCAAAGGCCAAAAAAGTGAAAAAAAATCTATCACTAGAATTTTATTTGCCTATATTTTATCAAATCCTAAAATAACTTTTTCAGTAAAGTGGGACAATGAAGAAAAAATAATTTATCCCAAAATAAATGAAAAAGAAAAGCTGCTTGAAAACAGAGCTATTCAAATTTTTCCATGGCTCAAAAGTACTGATAATCTTATTTCATTTTCACAAGAATACAACGACCATTCTATCTGCGGTTTTTTACAAATAGCTTCTAGTAAAAGTACGACAAAAAGGGCTAACTACCTATTTGCCAATCATAGACTTTTTACGGAACAATCCTACCATTACCAAATAACCCAACTAGGAAAAAAAATATGGAAGGAAGGCGAACAAGGTAGCTACATTGCTTTTCTCACTATTCCCCCACAACATATTGATGTAAATATCCACCCCTCTAAAACACGTATTAAATTTGCCCATAGTGGTGACGTATATGCACTGTTATCCTCTGCAATAAAACAAAAAATAGTACTTTTCCAACAGCAAAATCCAATAATTGCCAGTCACACTGCAAACCAAGATCACGTCCCGCAACGAAAAACGGATGGGCAAAGTATAGAAGTTCCTATTTTCAATGATGGCAACACTCCTCTCACCTCTCTAACTTCAGGCATCTCTTCTTATCGTCATAAAAATCAAGTATACTTAATAAATGAGCAACAACTATTTTCTTTAATAATGGAATCCACTTATGACCCCCTAAATGCTGAAGACAGCAGTGTGCCTCTACTAATCACTAGACCTTTTTCCGTAGACCAAGACAAATCACAGCTGCTTGGTTTTTTACAAGAACACGGTATACTATTTGACCTTCTAAATAAGCAAACAATATTGCTTAAGGCACTGCCCCAATTACTCTCATCTCTCCCAGTACATGATATAATGACTGAAATATTAGCCTGTTCTAATAATAAAAATAAATATTGCTGGAAAGACCTATTACCATCACACTTTAACTACACAAAAATTTTGTATGAGATAGCTTTATCAGATATGGAATTAACCCTACAAAAGCATCTATCTAAATGGTTTCGGGTCAACTTAAAAGCTATAGAAACCAATAATGACTAAACAAGATATAACAATTATCTCAGGTGCAACAGCAACAGGAAAAACTACTTACGCACTTAATTACGCGGCAAAATTGATGAGTCAAGGAGACAAAGTTGTTATTATTAACTTTGACTCTCTACTCTTTTACAGAGAGCTCAATATCGGTACAGCAAAACCTAGCAAACACGAGCAAGAGACCATTCCTCACGAAATGATAGATATATGCTCGGCTACTACTCCTATAAATGCTTATGACTATTGCGTCGAAACGCTAAAACTTGTAGATCAATACCATAATAAAAATTACAATATTCTGCTAGTTGGAGGCAGTGGATTTTATATTAGAGCGTTAGTAAAAGGAATGTATAACTCTCCACCAATTTCCGATTTAACTCACACAACTGTTGAACAAATAATGCAAGACAAAGGAATTGATCAGGTTCGACTGATGCTTCAAAAATTTGATCTTGAATCATTCAACTCACTACACCCAAACGATCACTACCGTAATATTCGGGCACTTGAACACTGGTTAGAACACCAAACCCCACTATCTCAACAAAAAAAAGAGTTTGCAGCTCAGGAACCATATAATTTTGCTCTTAATAAACATGGATGGCATGTCAACCACCACTACTTAGTAGTTGAAAAAGAGCAACACTGGGATATTATAAAACAAAGGACCAAGCAGATGATTAGCGCAGGCCTCATCGATGAAGTTGACAACTTACTAAAAAATGGCTTTTCTGGAATAGAAAAGCCACTTCAATCGATTGGTTACAAAGAAACCATTGACTACCTCAATGGTAAAATAACAACAAGTGATGAACTCATAGAAAAGATTTATATTGCCACTAGAAGATTAGCAAAATCACAAAAGACCTTTTTTAAAAAAATAATGCCACTAGATATTATTGAAAAAGAAATTAATTAAAAGAATTACTAATCTTCTTCTGCTTCTTCTGCTTCTTCTTCTTCAGACCTTTCTTGAGCCATTTTTCTCTGCTGCCCTTCTTCTTTTATACGCTTGTGCTCTTCAGCATCAGCAACTTTTTTGGCATCCAAATCAGAAAAAAATATTTTATTAACAAATTTTCGTAGCTCCTGCTTTTGTAACTCATGCAAGCAGCATAGAAAACCATGATAGACAATCCAACTAGAACTGATACCGTCTGGTTTTTTTACTTCGGTTGGAACCAAAGTAACCTGCATTGTCATAGGATAATCCAAACCACACCTACTACCTACGATATGCTCTTTTTCAGAGACAAATGATACTTCAGACTCAGTCATCTCAATTATTTTAACTGGTGTCCAGATAAATGCATGTGCGATATCTTTACGTTTATCAATAAAAAACTTTATCTCTCTCAGATCAGATTCCTTAAGCCGAGCATATTTTTTAGGATCAGACGTTCGTAATTGTAAAACCTTTGCTTTTATTGCTTTATCGAGCCTATCTTCTCTTGTTTTCTTCAATAAAACTGAAATGTTTTTTAAAAATGAATAATGAATAGTCTCTCGATTAACTAAAATAAATGGATATTTAAATGTTTTCTGTAAAGCATCCGAATCATAATTAATAGTATTAAAAATTAGAATATATGGTTTGTATCCCTCCGTTTCTTTAACAAAACGTAAGATTTCAGTAAGCTTCTCTAAGCTACTCTGTACATCCTCAGGTCCCTTTTTCTTTCTATCTTTGTCATCTTTAGCTTCTACATTATCTTCATTTGATTCAACTAATAGAGGATCAAATTGCATTGCTAAAATTTCAGGGCGAAACTTAGCCATGTCCTTCAAAGTACCATCTAAACAAGATTGAAAACGCACAGAAAAAGGATATTTCTTCGAATTTTCCTCTCCATGTTCAAATAAAGATAGATACTCATCATAAATTAAAATTCTTATTTTAAAGTTATTACTAGAAAAGCTAGCCTGATCAGCAACCCAATCCTTAACAACTTTTTTTTGTCTGATCATCATTTCATCAAACTCTTGAAATTTCTGCTCTTTTAGTTCTGCAAAACTTTCAGATTCCTCCTCTTCAAGAGTAAATTGAGGCTCTTCTAAAATATTAAATATTAACTCATAACCATATTCAAAATCATAGATAAGCTCCTGTTCTATTTTTTTCTGTACAATGCATTTTGATGAACGGAGAATCTTTTTTGGTATATTGTGGTCTAGCTCTATAACCTCTCCCTCTGAGAGATTTAGGTTAGTTTCAATATAGCATCCCGTAGGAGTAATATTACTAATTAAAACCTTTTCACGCACGCGAGCATTTTGCTTAAATTTTGCAACAGCAAAATCCAATTTTTGTATTAGCTTAGGAAATGCAACGGCAATAGGATCATAAGCAACATCATGACTTTCTCCATTCTTAAGGTGAACAAAATCAGCAGAAGTTAATCGTGCTTTAGGAAGTAAGTCACTACTATCAATCAAAACGACAAGTGCAAGACCTAGGCATCGAAAATCTCTTTTAATCAGATTAGCCAGAGTTATAAATTCATCAGAGTTACTAGAAAAATCAAGGTAAATCACACGAACATTATTTTCTAAAATCTCACAAAATATTTTTTGATATTCGCTAACCTCATATTTTACGTATGGGACAAATTCCAGACCATCAATATACGAATATTTCTTTAACCTATCACGTAAGGTTTTAGCAAAACTCATGTCTTGCCCAATGTAATATACTAATTTTTTATCTTTATTTGCCATATTTTTTATACATCAAAATCATCATAAGTTTGATGTGCTGCAAAATCAAAATCTTTTGTAAAATAACGTCTTACAAAATATTGTCCTGCTCTAATTGTTTCTAATAATCCCAAATTTTCTAAATTTTTCAACCCTAGGTAAATATCTTCCAACTCTACGTTCATATTCGATGCCATCTCCGTATAGGAGAGGATCGGTGAAATCCCATGTGCCTTATAAAGATTTGGTTTTTCCCAGACTCTTCTATAAATATACATAAAAATCAAAATTTCAATTCTAGACAACTTAATATGAACAAGAACTTTATCAAAAAAAAGATCTGGTATCAAAGAGTGACCAAAACTCTCCCTATCATGCAGAGTGTCAGCATCCTGTGCATTAGTATCTGCTCGCTTAGAGCGATACGACTGTAAAATTGATTGTAATTCGTCCATAAAAACCTCGCTCTAAGAGCTCTCCTGTTAATTCTCCCATATATCTCTATTTTTTTCCACTTAATTTTATTTACTTTCTAATAATATCATTTGCTTGTCTAATTTTACCTTAAAGTCGTATAAGACTAGAATTCTTTTTTACTAAATTGTGACAAAATAGAACATAATTGCTCGTATTTACCTATAAATGTCGGTTCAGTAAGTAACAATGGGTCAGCCTTGACCCTTAAAGCAAACTTAGCCACTTTCTTTTTAACTTGAACAGCTGCGGCTAGGGAAAAAATTTCCTCATCTCCATATTTATGTAGCATCAAGCTACAAAAAAACATCTCTTGAGCATTTTTTATATTATAGACATCAGGAATGTTTCCCCACGATCTAAAAAGTTTTAATACAGGAGGAATAGTCAAATCGTACTCATCACAATAGCTGAAAAATATGGTTAAAAATTGTTGGGGTCTGGAGGATTTAAAAGCTTCAGATAGCAAGTAATACGATGATAGTTTTGATAATTGAAATGTCCCAAGTTTTTCTAAAATAACCTCATCAACAGTAAATCCAAGTCGATTTTGAAAACGTAGTAATCTCAAAAAGCGAACTGGGTCATAAAAAAAACCTGAACCACACTGCCTTAACTTTTGCCGTTTAAGATCTTCAACTCCTTCAAAAGGGTCTACAAGGGAAAGTCCTTCTGGCGTAAATACAATGGCGATAGCATTAATAGTAAAGTCTCGACGTGAAAATGAGTTTAATACTGGTAAGTCTAGAAAAAAACTACATGAAAATTCATCATGACCTAATCCAACTGTACTATTTTCAAAAGCTTCTGTTCTCGCAAAAGAAAATTCATAAACAGCAGATGAGGTAGAAAACCGTAATACATTAAATCGTAAGAACTCAAAATCCCCTGCAAGCTTTGAATTGCTAAGGTTAACATGTAACAGCTCTAAAAGCTGCGGGACAGAATTGTCATCTTCTTTGCAATGTAATTCAAAATCAAAGTCATTACCAAGCTTAGAAAAAAGTAAAAATTCCCTTACTGCCCCACCAACAAGATATGGAATAATCTTAAGTCTTTTTAACTGAACAACTACTTCCTGTAATTCATCATGATTAGCGTAAAGGAGCTGAAACTCCTCTAAACTAGCAAGATCGGAATCTAGCATAATGGATTATCAAACTTTTTTAAATATTCAACAACAGCACTTACCCTTTTCAAGGCCATTGCTTCTTTGTGGTAAACTAGATAAAAGTTAAAATTAGAAACTTCAAAATCACTACCAAGTGAAACGACCTTATCTTTATACGAAGATCGCTCAAAAACGTGTAGAGGTACCACAGCAGTACCGAGTCCCTCTGCAACTGCGTGTAAAATATTGCCATGTACATTAACGACATATTTTGTATTCACTTTAGCTGGTCGTCTTTGAAAATGTTCCTGAAACCATTTTGTGTATAAATAGTCGTCTTCTTCAAATAAGATAGTAGGATACTGCTCAAGTTCTTCAGCTGAGGTATCTTTTGTAATATTAAAGTTACCATTTTTTGGAAAAACAAGAGTTGCCTTTTCTTCACTTAAAAAGACCTTCTCTCCCTCTTCTGGCATATAGTTTTCAGGTAAAATGACAACATCCAATTCACCTCGTTCAAACTCTTTAACGATATCTTCTACAAAGCCTATTTTTACAATAAGAGATAAATCCTCATACTGCTGTGCCATTTTCATTAACTCTGGAGCGAGCCAGGATTTTCCAACTCCAGTTAAAGTACCGACCCTAACCTTACCAGCAACCACATCTTTATCATGCTTAATTTCAGACAGCGTTTCATCCATCCTTTTCATAAAGCCTTTTGCAAGTCTATAGATTTTCTCCCCTTCAACAGTTAAGAGGGTTCGCTTTCCCGTGCGTCTAAAAACTTCCACACCAAGTTTTTTTTCCAAATTTTTTACACTTTGGCTAATTGCTGATTGCGTAACATGTAATTTTTCAGCAGCTTTAGAAAAACTTCCACAGTGAGTTACGGCTAAAACTGTTTGTAATTGAGAAACTTCTAACACAAGACACTCCTATAATAAGTACTATTAATAGTGTATCGTCTCTAGCACAAAAAAAAAGGGGGAACAAATCCCCCTTTTTTATTTATAAATTTAGAACTGTTTTACTCTCTTTCGCCTAGCTTTTCAGCTCTATCTTTCATTACTTTCTCTGCAATATTTTTTGGACACTCTGAATATTTATTAAACTCCATTGTATATCCAGCTTTTCCAGCAGTAAAAGATCTTAGATCTGTTGAATATCCAAACATCTCAGATAGTGGGACGAAAGCATTTATAATAACATCTGCTCCACCAGCACTTGTCTCTGATCCTTGGATAATTCCACGTCTTGAAGAAAGATCACCAATAATTGTTCCTTGATACTCCTCAGGAGATTCAACTTCAACTTTCATTAGTGGCTCTAAAAGAACTGGGTTAGCAGCTTTAATCGCTTGTCTCATTGCTTGACGAGAAGCAATTCTAAATGCCATATCAGAAGAGTCAACATCATGTGATTTACCGTCTTGTAAAAATACTTCAACATTAATAAGTGGGAAAGCAGCAAGAGGACCTTTGTCCATAACGTCTTCAAAACCTTTCTGACAAGCACCAATAAATTCAGTTGGAATAGATCCACCTTTTATCTGGTTAGTGAACTTAAAGTTTTGATCTTCATCATCCTTATTCTCTTCAGTAAGAGGAAGAATTTTCCCAACGACCTGACCAAATTGGCCAGAACCACCAGTCTGTTTCTTGTGAGTATAGTCATACTTAGCTTCTGCGTTGATTGTCTCTCGGTAATTAACCTGCGGAGCACCAACTTGAACTTCAGCTTTATACTCACGCTTTAATCTTTCAACATAGATTTCTAAGTGAAGCTCACCCATTCCGGCAATACGAGTTTCTCCTGACTCTTCATCAGTAAATACATGAAAAGTAGGATCTTCTTTTAGAAATCGTTGAAGACCTTTACTCATTTTTGCTTGCTGATCTTTATCTTTGGCAGTAACAGAAAGCTCAATTACAGGAATTGGAACGTGCATTCCTTCACAAGATACGTGAGTCATATCAGAATCACCAACAAATGTATCACCAGAAGCACAGTCAACTCCAACCATTGCAATGATATCTCCAGCACATGCTGAATCAATATTTTCACGATCATTTGAATTCATTCTAACAATTCGACCTACACGAACTTTTTTACCAGTTCTAGTATTAAAAATTGTAGAACCTTTTACTAGTGTTCCTTGATAGATACGAGTATAAGTCAACTGGCCAAACTGCTCATCAGTAATTTTAAATGCCATACAAACAAGTGGCTTATCTGCATCAGGCTCAAGTTGGAATTTTTCATTTTTTTCATTATCATTTGCAATAGCTTTTTCAGAATCAAGTGGAGATGGAAGGTAACGAGTTACAGCATCCATAAGAACTTGAACACCCTTATTCTTAAATGCACTACCCATGTAAACAGGAGTAAGATCTAAAGAGTTAACACCATTATAAATACACTTATGAAGCTCTTCCTCGGTTGGCTCTGTTCCATCAAGGTATCTTTCCATAATGTCATCATCATACTCTGCAACAGTATCAAGCATCTCTGCCCGACGCTCTTCCATCTCATCAACCATATCGGCAGGACACTCTTCTATACGAACATTCTCACCATCACTACCATCAAAGTAGAATGCTTTCTTAGTTACAAGATCAACAACTCCCTCAAATCCATCTTCCGCACCAATTGGTAGCTGCATTAGAACAGCGTTATGCTTAAGCTTATCACGAAGTGATTTTAGGCCATTATAAGCATTTGCTCCCATACGATCCATCTTGTTTAAAAATGCAAGTCTTGGAACACGGTAACGTTTCATCTGACGGTCAACAGTTATTGACTGTGACTGAACACCAGCAACTGAACAAAGAATTAAGATTGCACCATCAAGAACACGTAGTGAACGCTCAACTTCAACAGTGAAATCAACGTGACCCGGAGTATCTATAATATTAATCTTACACTCCTCATCGATACCAGGAGCAAAAGTGATCCCCTTGTTATCAATTCCGTGCCAGAATACAGTTGTAGCAGCAGAAGTAATGGTAATACCTTTCTCTTTTTCAAGCTCCATATGGTCCATTTTTGCACCCGCACCACCACCTCGAACATCTTCAATTTTGTGAATTTTATCACAGTAAAAAAGAATTCTCTCTGTTAATGTTGTCTTGCCAGAATCAATGTGTGCAGAGATTCCAATGTTTCTTGTTTTTGCTAAAAGTTTACTCATTACCTTTCTCCAAAATATAGGTTATTTAATATATAAAAATATTATGATATACGGCATGCATAATAAGTAATCAAAGTTGTAGCGTCAATCAATTTCTTATTGACGGTTTAAAAAAAACACCTAAACTCTCAAGTATCCTTTTGTAGTACAGATTGATCCAATTTTAGGAGTTATTATTTTGAAATCATTTTTATCCAAAGACCTTACCAAAGATGAGCTTTATCAAGCAGTTAAGATGCTTATTGATGCAGAGGAGACAGAACCCAAAGCTGCTCATCTACCACAGCAAAAATTATATACCCTCTTTAGCGCTGCCTTCCAGTACCTGCTTTTTTGTTCTACCAAGCACCCTGGAGCTTATATTATCCGCATCGAGGACGCTCACCTAGCAGACAAGCTAGCAAGAAGAGCAAAAGACCCTACAACTAGGAAATTTCTGACAAAGCTACTTGTTCCACGCCGCCTAAAATATAACAAATCAACTTTTTACTTAGATTTTTTCCAACTAACCACTTGGCAACAGACGAATGAAATACCTCCTGCCAGACTCAAAGGTTGCTTAATCGTTAAGGGAACTTCCGATAAAATAATGCAAGATGAGGTGATGGCTGATCCCTCAGAAGAGACAGAAGTCGAGGTCGATCCTACTAGCCTACTACCTGAAAACTACTACCTTGAGTCAATCAGGCCCCTTGTAGAACGACTTGTCGTTATAGCCTATGGCAAAGAAATTAAAGATGCTAAAAAAATTCTTTTCCCTTTTATAGAAGATACTGAAAAAATGCCCTCAGGAGTAGTAATCAAAGAAGACCTTCAGTTTGAAGATGATCAAGACATCTAACATAGTCATTTCTGCTTAAGAAAGAGAAGTGCCTTGCTTAGAAACGTGTATACTTTGAGAATTTTTTGATTTTGTTTGTGATAAGGAACTATTCAGCTCCTTTTAGTGGGGTTGGTAAGGTGGGCTAAAGGAAAAGCATATTGTTTATCCTAAGCAAGGCATCTTATGTGACCAACCTGTTGTCTTTTATAATGCATACCTTGTGCCAACTTTTCAAACATCATTATATCGTAATTTAAACCTGTTAGCTGGGTCCAAAAAGAACTTTTGACTCGCCGCAAGGTGCCTTTTGAGAACATAGTGGTCCGATAATGGCCCAAAATTATAAAAGATGGCAAAAAAAAAGCCCTCTACAGTGAGAGGGCTTCTTTTTATAACTTAAATTCTTATTAAGAATTAAAGCATCTCTTTCCAAGCTTTTCCTGGCTTAAATTTTGGAAGATTTTTTGCTTTAATTTTAATCTTCTCACCAGTTGAAGGATTTACTCCCATTCTAGCTGCACGACGAACTTTTGAAAAAGTTCCAAATCCAATTAAAGAAACGTCTTCACCTTTCTTGATTGTCTTCTTGATTACGTCGATAGTCTTGTTAAGAAATGCATCAGCATCTTTCTTAGTCATGTGGTTTAGTTCTTTGTTCTTTAAAATTGCCTCTAGTAATTCTTTCTTGTTCATCTGAAACCTCCGAGTGAACTGTGTGATTAATTTATAAAATTGTTACTTTTATTTTAAATGATGGCAAGTAAAAAAAGACGTCATAGACGGTTATTTCATTTTATTTTATTATTTAAGCTATACTGCAAGGTTATCTTGACGGATACAATATTTTCGATTAGTTAAAACACACACGCAGAGTACATTCTAGCCATTGCCTATACGAATCGCCTTAAGACTTTTTCAACTTTTGTAATTACAATCTCCCACTCTTTTTCACTATATAAAAATGGATCCCAAGATAATCTTATTGCACTTTTAGCGATTGTTTTAGTATATCCCATATTTTCTAATATACGATTAGGAGTTGAAAGACCCGATGAACACGCAGACCCAGAACTTACATCAATTCCAGAAAGATCAAATGCTGTTAAAACAGTATTCGCATCACTTTTAGAAATAATTGCAACTAACGTGTTAGTACTGCTATCATTTTGTTCATTCGTAACAAGACTTAAATTAGGATTAATATTTTTTAGAGCACATTCCAACTGACGTTTTTTTTGCCTAGCACTCGCAAAATCTTCATTTTTTAATAAATCTTCTAATGCAAGCTTTATAGAGTAAATTCCTAGAACATTTTCAGTTCCTGCCCTAAGCCCTTCTTGCTGTTGACCACCATAAAGAAAAGGAGACAGTGAAAGGTCATGACGAATAAATGAAAATCCAACTCCCTTTAAAGCTCCAAACTTATGTGCTGAATAAGTAAATGCATCAAGACTTGAAAGGATATTTTGCCAACCACTTATTTTGCCAACTGATTGCACAGCATCGACATGTACTAATGCACCACTACTCTGTTTTATCCTCTGCGCAGCCTCTAACGGCCAAGTAACACCCGTTTCATTGTTAACAAAAAGATAATTAATAACTGCGGGATATGGAGCATCTTTGTCTCCATGCTTTGCAATTAGATCTAAAATTTCCTGCTCACAAAATTGTCCATTTTTATCGACTGAGAAGTAAAAAACGGGAAAACCTAATTCTTCTAGAATAATTTTTTGATTGTAAGCTGCTGAATGATCAACTGCAGAAAAAAGAAATACAGGTCGATGACCACTCTTAAACATCTCCAAAATAAGAGAACGAAAAAAGAAATTAATTCCTTCCGTGGCTCCAGAGTGAAAAATAAGTTTATGGTTAATATCTAATTGAAATAGATTAAAAAGAAATTCTTTAGTCTCCTTCATATAACGATTAGCCAGCTTCCCTGTGAAGTGAAGTGATGAAGGATTACCAAAAAGAAAATCCCCTTCTTTTAAAAACTGTAAAACAGATTTTGAAAAAGGGGATGTTGCATTATAATCTAAATATAGTCGGTTACTAGTTGAATTCACCTAACTGCGGTCTTTGTACTGCTTCAGTTTGTTGCAGATCGTTTAGAGCAGCCTCAAAAGGATTTTCTTTGACTGGCTCTTTTTCTTCAATCTCAATATCATTCCCTTTACGAGAAAGATCACCCAAAGAAGTTGTTGATAAATATTCTTGCATAATAATTCCCAAGTTTTGGAAATAATTTTTTGAAAGATGAAATTCAACAGTATTTGATGTCGCTGCTTCACTTCCAATTATATCTTTAGCAGGATTAATATTCTCTCCAACACAATCAAGAACACTTTTAATAGTGATCTCATCCATATGTCTTGAAAGAACATATCCACCACCTGGACCACGTACAGATTTTACAACCTTTCCGTTTCTGAGCTTTCTGAATAACTGCTCTAGGTAGTGTAAGCTAATGTTTTGTCTTGTAGAAATTTCCTGTAAGCGGACAGGATTTCCGTTGCTATGTGTAGTCAGATCAAGCATTGCTCTTACTGCGTAGCGTCCTTTTGAAGTTAGTCTCATTTTTTCATCCTCCGTAATCGATCATTAGTAATAAAACTTTAATAATTTGTGCAATCTCTAAATGCCCTGGCAGCCTTCCTGACTTACCCTCCCTGCATATGTTCTACAGGTACTCAGATATTATGGCCTTATTGGAGCAACCAAGTCAACTGAAACAACCGCTTTTTTTACTTAAGTTTTCTTAACTTTAAAATCGACTCCTTTATCTTTTTTTTCATATAAAATTGAATAGTTATAAGATTTATCAATACTTATTTAGTACTACAAAATAAAGACCGAACTTTTTAATCGGAATTATTTTCTTAATTGACTAACTTAATCAGTCAAATTTGTCAATTAACTTTAGATCGTAATTGCGAAAAGAACAGTTTGTCTCTACTGATTCATAGATTTCAATAGATAATTCATAATAATTATATTCAAAACCCAGCTCTCGCTTAACATCCTTTAGATAGTCAATTCCCCATTCAATAAAAAATACTGTCTTTCCTTCCATGTATAATGGTAGTTCTAAGTGAAGCAGCTCTTCTTTATCTTTCAAGCGATAAAAATCAGCATGTAATATATCAGCAAACTCATTAATTACGGAATAGGATGGGCTTGTGGCTGATGGTAAATCAACGAATGATTGCACTAATGTTGTCTTTCCTGCACCAACTTCACCAGTCAGTATAATAATTGATGGTAATGATAAGACCTCTTTTAACTCACTTACTACATATATAAGATCTGCCTGACTTGCCTTTTTCCACTGTTTTACTATTTTCAAGAACACTCCTATTTATATTATGTACTAATTTTTTATGAATTTTCACCAAAATTACGCTGACAGGATAGGTCAGTAGATGTTTTAGCATCCAAATCAGCATACACCTGTTGTAAGTAGTTACTTATCTCACTAGCCTTCATACCTCTGGCACCATTTGCTTCGGCTGCGTGACGTCCAGCTTCTGAGTGTAGGTAGACCCCTTGGCATATTGCCTCACTCAGTTCCTGATTTTTAAAACTTAGATTAGATGTAAAATCCCAGCTATGCTCACGATCTACTTGAGCCAGTACCCCACCCAATATACCAGCAAGGGCATCTCCAGACCCACCTTTAGATAACCCTGAGTTCGGAGAATAATTCACTGCAAGTGTTCCATTGGGAAAGGCCAAGTATGAACAATGCCCTTTCAACAGTAATGCAGAATTTGTCTGATCTACGAATTTTTTAATATATTTCAGTGGAGTCTTTTTTACCTCTTCCCAATCAGCTCCAATAAATCTAGCAAACTCTGCATAGTGAGGAGTTAAAATAGTAGGTGCCTTTCGACTACGCAGTATCTCTTTGTCTTTCTCATAAGATAATACCATCAACGCATCTGCATCTAAGACAACTGGATGTGCACAGTTATTTAGCACTTCTAAAATAATATTTCGTGCCTCTTCCGTTCTGCCTAATCCAGGTCCAATAACAACAGAGTTATATTTTTCAAGATTGTCCAAAGAGAATGCCAGCTGGTCATTACCACGAGGTAGCATTCCAGTAATAATATCTGGATCAATTCGTGTAACAAGCTCTCCATAATTTGTCTGCCATGTTACTGCCGTCACAACTCCAACTCCTGTTGCATGTGCACTTTGAGCAGCCATAATCAATGCTCCTGTCAGTCCCTGAGAACCTCCTAGAACCAGTGTATGTCCAAACTTATATTTATGAGAGAAGTTGTCACGGTTCTTATATCCCCGTAAAACGTACTGCTCATCAATTAAAAATTTATCTCCACCACCCAGTAACTTATTAGAAAATCCCACATCTAAAACTGATAATTCACCACAAAACTTTGGTCCTTCATATAAGAAGTGTCCTAGCTTTGGTAACCCAACTGCAAGGGTCAAATCAGCCTGGATTGCTGAAGAGCTAACTTGTCCAGTCTCACCACATACCCCAGAAGGAATATCAACAGCAACCACCATTGTCGCATATTTGTTAATAAGATTCACAATTTCAAAAAGATAATTTGATAAAGGAAGCCTAACTCCCGTACCAAAAATCACATCTACAATAAAATATTCACTTTGAGTTTGAGTCAAGTAGGATGCTAGGGAGTCAACAGATTTAACATCTGAAATTTTCACTCCGTATTTTTTTGCCATATGAATCTGCTTTTCTAATTCACTGCCTTCGGCAATAATATCAGGGTAGACCATAAAAGCTCGTACTAGATAGCCTAAATGGTGTATATGACGAGCAATTGCCATTCCATCGGCACCATTATTACCAGAACCAATTAAAAAAACTATTTCTCCGAAGTTATTTTTATTCAAATAGTTCTGCTCTAGAAAATGAGCAGCTTTAAGTCCTACATTTTCAATAACTAATGACTCGGTAAAACCATACTCTTCAAACGATTGCTTTTCTAATGCATTCATCTCTTCTAAATCAACAATTTTCACACAGTGCTCCTTATCATACCGAGAAAATATTATATTCTGCAATTAGCCTCACTTCAACTAATGGCAAAACCCTCTGCTATTCTAATCCTAAAGCTGTCCCTAAAAGAAGAGTAATCTTCTTCCCAGTATCATTGGCCAGTTTCTCGTCTGCCGCTTCTACCATTATGCGTAGTAAGGATTCCGTACCGGAGTAACGTAAAACAATACGTCCTCTATCTCCTAATTTTTTTTCAATCTGTTTTATATCAACTTTTACAACCTCTAAATCATCTAAAGGCTTCTTCTCTTTTACCCTAAGATTTTTAGTATACTGTGGATATAAAGTAACCTTCGAAGCTAGTTTACTAAGAGGCAAGTTATAAAAACCCATCGCCTCTAATACTTTTAATGCGGCTAACAGTCCGTCTCCAGTTGTTGCAAAGTCCTTTAAAATAATGTGCCCCGATCCTTCTCCACCAAGTTTAGAATCACTTTCCAGCATTCTTTTGACAATATAGCGATCACCTACGTTAGATCTAAAAAAGTTAAGTCCTAAGTTTTTAATAAAAATTTCAAGACCCATATTACTTAAAATAGTACCTACTACTTCATCTTGTTTATCAATGGCCTGTGAATCTAAAAGGTACTGAGCCAAAATTCCTATAATGACATCTCCATCAACGACATGCCCCTCTTCATCGGCTAATATGAGTCGATCAGCATCACCATCTAAACAAATACCTATATCTGCACGATACTTTAAAACATTTTCTCCAGTATGCTCTGGAAACATCGCACCACACCGCTCATTAATATTTTTTCCATTAGGTTGGTTACCTTTAATTATAACGTCAGCCCCTAGTTCACAAAGAATCATTGGAGCAATTTTATATGCAGCACCATTGGCACAATCGATCACAATCCGTTTATCATCCAAAACAAAAGCACCATCAAGTGCTGACTTTACTTTTACTGTATAGCGCCCAAAGATTTCATCAAGGCGCTTAGCCTTTCCTAAATTCTCACCATCTTGTAGCGGTACTAGGGAGTCATCGAGAAGAAGCTTTTCAATCTCCTGTTCCATTTCATCGGAGAGCTTATGTCCTTTAGCATTAAAAAGCTTTAAACCATTATCATAATAAGGATTATGAGATGCTGAAATCATCAATCCAGCATCTGCTCGTAGAGATTGTGCTGCAAATGCAACACCTGGAGTAGGCAGTGGTCCAGTTAAAATCACATTACCACCTTGGGCACAGACTCCCGCTGAAAATGCTTGTTCCAACATGTAGCAACTAAGCCTAGTATCTTTACCAACGACAATTAGTGGAGTCTTGTTTCCTGTCTGCTTGGTCTCAAAATAATAAGTTACAGCACGTCCTAGCTTATAAGCAAATTCTCCCGTCAGTGGATATACATTGGCCCTTCCTCTAATCCCATCTGTACCAAAAAATTTTCTATCCATCATGCAACTCCTGAAAGACTTGTACTATTTATCTAACATTTACTTTTATTTTTGCTGGAAAAATTTCTAACATATGAATATTATCCGGCAGCTTAGCTGAAAGCGACACGCTAAACTTTCCTTTACGCCCTTCAGGAATATCAGCAATAACCTGTACATCATTTTTTTTGATCATACTCTCTTTGCCTTCTTCCACTAAAACTGACAGAGATGCAAAATGGTTTTTGGTTGTAATATTTTGTGAAGAACTTAGGAATCTTATCTTTATTTTCTTTAACAATAGATTTGCTGTTTTAGGGCGTAAAGTATAGCTCAACACAACAGTCTTTTTTTTCATTTGTACCCGGTTATCAGTATTGACCAACGCCAGTACCATTTGTCCACTTTTATTAATAAGTGATAAATCTATAGGTTTAGTATAAACCTTTGTAACTTTTCGCATGGTTTCTAACGGTCCCTCAATTAAAATCTTATTCTGATCAAGAGACTTTTTAATTAAGCGGTAATGAGGGTCAACAACCCCAACAAAATTAGCAATAATAGGAACATACTTTTTAATCTTTTTTTCCAGAGTCATCGATATATATTTTGGAGATATACTTTCAACACTAATGCCTAGTGGTAGACGAATTCCAGACTCTTTTATAACTAAACGTTTTTTTATAGGCAGTTGATTCATGTCTGCCTTTACTTGTAAAAAGATATTCTGCTCTTCCGCTTTTAAATTCCTAATAAATACTCGTGGACCCTGGACCTTAACCCCAATCGAAGTTGGAAGTTTACTGCCTACAGCAATTCCTGCAGGAGTCTTTACTTTTATTCCCATTTTTATTTCAACACTCATCGGTTCTGAGTTAAGAACATAAAACCATATTAAAAATGCAGTGAGTAGAGATACTAATTTTAGAAGGTGTAGTTTTAGAGTGCTAAATTCTTTTCGAATAACTTTCTTTTTCATACTCCAAACTCCGGAATATTTTGAATTTGTGATGACGAACGCTGTAATAAGAAGATGAGCCATTTCCTAAATTGCTCACTATTTTTTGCCTGGTGGTACTTACCCTCAAGGCATATTCCAATATTTCCAGTTTCCTCACTTACAACAACTACCACAGCATCAGAAACCTCACTAATTCCAATCGCTGCACGATGCCTTGTTCCAAAGTGCTTATCTACATTCACATTTTGTGAAAGAGGTAAAAAGCATCCAGCAGCCTCAATACGGCCTTTATCAATAATCACTGCCCCATCATGCAAAGGTGACTTTGGAAAAAATAGTGAATAGAGTAAATCAGTATGTACCTCTGCATTCAGTTTAGTGCCAGTACTAATATAATTCGATAAGCCGTTCATACGCTCAAATACAATCAAGGCACCTATGCGCTGCTCTGAGAACTTTTTTGTTACTAAAATAATCTCTTCAATATCAGAAAAATAGTCCTTTTTACTAGCACCAAAAAACTCACCTTTAGTCCAAAAATTGGCTAAAGCACTACGTAGCTCTTCTTGAAAAATAATGACTAATAAAATAAAAAAAGAGTTAAAAAAGTGATCTAAAATCCAGCTTAATGAGTAAAGCTTAAAGTAGTGCCCAACCCAGTTCAAAATTGCTAAAGCTAACAATCCTATAAACATCTGAACCGCTCTAGTACCTTTCACAATATATAAAATCTGATATAACAAGACAGTAACGATCCCAATATCAATAATATCTTTAATTGTAATAAAAGCTAATAAATCAAAAAAACTACGCATAAGTATTCATTTTTATAATTGTTTATATATGCCCTATCATACGCTATAAGATAGTGTATTAACAAGCAGCTTATGAGGTAAATATGGCCAGTTATTTGTGTAAAATACACTCAACAGGAGAGAAATTTTACTCTATTACTAATGTTATAAAAGACGAGCTCCACAGTATCCTCAACACACAGTCCATCAAGTCTGGTATTCTACATATTTTTAACCCTCACACCAGCTGTGGTCTGCTTATTTCAGAATCTTTTGACCCAAGTGCAGTGCAAGATTTAGAGAACTTTATTAAACACCTTGCCCCTAGGAACCTTCCTTTTATTTGTCATACCAGCGAAGGAGTTGATGACTCACCCTCTCATATGAAAAATCTCTTACTCAGTCCAACTCTTACCCTAATTATTGAAGATGGCACTATATTATTAGGACAGTGGCAAGGAATTTTTCTTTGTGAGTTTAGAGATGATAAGCAGCAGCGCTCGCTACATTTAAAGTATCAACCAGATATACTTTAATTTAAGGATAGTGCGGTCTGTGAAAAGGAATAAGTTTTCTGTGGATCAAGACAACTTTTTTTCTCTATATATGATGTTGTAAACCCATAATATGTGCTATCTGGATCACTTATGATTTTATAAGAATTAATACCCTCTACAACATCTGATGCTGAGAGTTGAATTACATCTACACTTAAAATTGAGTCTTCTTTAGAATATTCAAACTTAATTCTTCTGTTTTGGGTAAGTACATCTGAAAAGTCATTACCATTTAAAGTTTTTTGACAAAAATTAGCAAATACCCCATTGCGATCGGTATCTATTAAACTTTGGTAATTTTTCTTATAATCTGCAACAAATATCATCTGTTCGTTACCCACTTTATTTAGCTCTGTTTTAATAGATGTGGAGTAGTTAATTTGGTGACAATCAACCTCTTCTAATTCAAAAGAAAACTCTTGTTGCAGTAAGTTCATTACCATCATGTTTCGCTTTGAGCGTAGAGCACTACATAAGCTATATGCATACACTTGTTGCTCCGCGAGTACTAAATCACTGGTAGACTCAAATGCAGATCCAACCACCAAAATATCCATTGTTGGAGTAACTGCTTGTTGTCCACAAGCTACAATAAAAAGTAGAAAAAAGAGTCTTTGGATTATTTTCACTTGACCTCCTCTTTCTAGTATCGGTATTAACATAGTAAACCTTGATCAAAAGTAGACACAATGGCATTACTCAGTGAATTTAATGGAAATTTAGGACGTTATAAAGTAATTCAGACAAAAGATGCCTCATATACTTTATGGTCTGAATTTTTTAATGAGCACTGTCATTCGCTAGAAGGAGCAGCAGAAGAAACTATTTTTAACTACATTTCTCCATGTAAGATCAGTACACGTATAAAAGATAACTCTCTTGCAATACTAGAAGTTGGATTTGGTATTGGACATGGAGTACTGGAAACATTTAAAATAGTATCTCAACAACAAACTGATAACTCACTTACATATCTTGCCGTAGAAATTGATGAAGCACTGATAAAATGGGCCATTAAGTATCAGCCAGACAGCCCCCCCCGATTTCCAAGCTTAAAGGCCTTAACTAAAACAACTACGTACAACTACTCATACTACTTCACTAGTAACAACGGACATCAACTGTATATCCTGTGTGGAGATGCGACAAAATCACTTCCACTTTTTTTACAAGACCACCCTTTGCACTTCAATGCAATCTACCAAGATGCCTTTTCACCTGCGACAACTCCTAGCTTATGGAGCCAACAATGGTTTAAATTACTACATAGATATTCACATTCAAATGTTATCTTAACTACCTATAGCTGCGCAGCAATGGTCAGAACCAATCTTGAATCAGCACAATGGAATATCAAAAAACGCTTAGGTTTTAAAAAGAAGCGACAATCACTAATTGCAACAAAGTTAGACGACGTAGTTTGAATTATCAGAACCCAATAGACTAATTCGAGAGCAACCAATATCTTGAATTTCTTGATAAAGTGTTGTTTGGTATCCTGGCTTTAAGTGTCCTACAAAAATTGGAATATCAGCTGGCATTTTTGGAATTTCAGCCTTTAATGTATTTGATGTATGATGTAAGCTCATATCTGCAACGGCTTGTAACTCGTTAGGAAAGCTAACTTCCGTAAAAATTGCTTTGAGATTTTTAAAGCTTTTTGCCACCTCCCAAATTCTACTCGTTGCAGCAGTATCTTGAGTAAAAATAACTGAAGAATCATCCTTGCTAACAATAAATCCATATCCCTTACACGGATGATTCACCTGCACTGGCATAATTTCATACTCACCCAATGTGAGCAGTTGCTCTGATTGAATCACATTAAAATTAATCGTTGGCTTCTCTTTGCTAGGAATGACTGAAAAATCAGGCCATATAACATTATTCATAATATGGTTTTTGATCGCATTGCGAGTAATCTTGTTAGAATATACTTCGAATGGTTTATCTTTTAGTCCAAAGCAGTTATCACATAAAAACGCTAAATCACTAATATGATCAAGGTGAGGATGAGAAATTAAGATATTATCAATCTGCTTTTGTTCATCAACAGGAAGTCCTTCTGCCACTGATCCTGCATCAATGAGCAACTTACCGTCTACTAAGTATGAAGTCGTCCTAAATCCTGGAGCTTTTCCCCCATGACCACCGATCACTTTTATTAACATTTTTCATCCTTAAAAAAGTTTCTATATAATTAGTTTAATTGTACTACTCTTTCACTACTATTGCCAAATTAGGTCACCTAACTCATTAAAATAGGATATTTCTGCCTACTGTAACTGTGCATATAGCTCTTTAGAAGATAGGGATGTCATCTTCGCCAACAATTTTGATAACTCTTTTTTACTCTGTCTACCTGCAAGATACTCTAAAACCAATGTATCACTAACCCCACGCTTACCTTTTTGCCCATCAGAATAAAATGCGATTATAAACTCTCCCTTACATGTCAGCTCTAAGTCTTGTAAAGAGTCTTCACTAGTATTAAGTCTAACGACCTGCTGGTATTGCTTAGACAGCTCTCGCATTACAACAATTTCTAATGGAATTGCAGTAACCTCGTATATTATTTCTAATGTTTTTAAAATACGTTTCGGTGATTCAAAAATAATATACGTGCCACCTTGCTCAACATAACCAGATATCTGAGTACCCATTTTAGATTTATCACGTGGCAAAAAACCAACAAAGGTGTAGGGATTAGGGGGTAGTCCAGCTAGCTCTAATGCCATTGTCACAGAGCTCACCCCTGAAATACTATCAACTTCCACATTTTGTTCATATGCTGCTTTTACTAATGGATATGCAGGATCAGATACAATTGGACTCCCAGCATCTGAAACAAGATAAACATCATTTTCTTTAGTAAACTCCAAAATTTCTTGTATTTTTCCCTCTCCAGAATGATCGTGAAAAGAGTTAATATATTTCCCCTCTAAAGAGACACCTAAATGGTTCAATAGAACTTTAAAATTCCGCGTATCCTCTGCAAAAAAATATTTTCCTTGAGTATAAGCCTCAAGTGCCCGAGAGGAGACATCTCCCACATTTCCAATAGGAGTATTAAGTAAAATAAGCTTAGACATGAAAAAGATTCCTCCTAAAATAAATTTATCTCTAATGGTATTATAATGAACAAGAGGTGTCATTACCGATTCACCCACAAAAGGAGTAAAAAATGTCATTAGAGGCTAATATTCATACCGACTCACAAGGAAACCTAACTATTCATATGCGTGGAGGTTTCAACTATGAATCGATCAAGTCCCTACGACAAGAACTTAACCGTATCACAACAAAAAATCCTTATTCACATATAACTTTAGATATGAACCAGGTAGATTTTGTTGGATCTACAGGTATTGCTCACTTTGTAGATACTCTAAATGTTTTAAATAAAAATAAAACATTTATTCAAATGGCTAATGTTAAATCTGAATTCATCAAAGTCTTCAAGCTGTATAAAATGGAAGCATTAGAAACAATGATTCAAGAGTTTGAAAATGACGATACTGAGAATTTAGGTCAGATGTTTGCAAATAGAAAAAGAACTTTTTCTAACTAAAACGAAACATTTAAGACATTAAGATAAAACTTTGCTCGTGAAGCTGGCTGCTGTGGCAACCTGCTCGCCCATCCACGCTCTGCTTGATATTCTTTCATCTCTGCATATGGATTCCATCTCTCCAAAGGATTACCTGCACCATCGACTTCATTACTGCCACCAGACTGATCATCATTTTCATAAGGAGAATTTCCCCCATATGGAGAATTACCATATGACCTATCTATAGTAATCATGTGAGATAAAATAATATAGCTGCCAAAAAGTAAACCAGTCCAAAGCCCAATAGAAGCACCCTGAGCAATTGCACGACTTTCACTACCAAATGCCAATGTTGCAGTACCTAATAAAGTTCCACCAATGAGACCATATGAGCCTGTTGATAACAAAACCTTAACTTTTGGATTAAGAGCATATGCACGATTTTGCAAGGAACTCACAAAAAAGACAGATATAAAAATAGAGACTAAAAATATTTTTCTATACATTTGACTAGGATAATGAATTTTTGTCCTATTTGGCAAAAAAAATCTAATATTTTTTACTATTTACGATAATATTCTCTAACATCACAGGACAATCAAAGATATACCCTAATAATGTGGCACTCCCCTTTAGTCGAACCAGTTGCTTTTTTGACATGTTATCCCGGCTTTTGATCTCTTTTATATAAATAACTCCACGATTATAGTAAGCAACATCAATTTGCCCTACCCCATATTTTCTTAAAAGATTAGGTGAAACCAACAGTGGCATAAATCTAGAATGAAATTTTGATGAATAATAGAGTTCCCAGTATAGACCTTTAGCAGAACTCCTTGACCCCTTTGAAACTTTTGCGATGAATGGGGGTTGGTCCAAATTTTTCAATTGCCTCTCGGTGTTGCCTTGTAGGATATCCAGCATGACGCTCAAATCCATATTCAGGGTATCGCTTTGCATATATTTGCATTTTATAATCTCTAAATTCTTTAGCAATAATAGATGCAAGCCCAATCAACAAGGACTTTGAATCACCTTTTACAATAGTCTGCTGCTCAAAATGATCATGACTTTCAAAAGTCTTATTTCCATCAATCAATATGACACTTTCCAAATTTGGAGCTAAGGCCAGACTCGCCACTTCCATACATTTTAAAGATGCAAATAAAATATTTGTTTCATCAATGTAAGTATGTGGTTTTTCAGCTATCACAAATGAGAGTGAAAAATTTTTATTACTACATAGTGAATATCTTGTTTCACTAACCAGAGAACCTACTGAGATATTTAACTTTTCCAAAATGATCAAACGCTTTTTTGCTGTTAATTTCTTGGAATCAGTAATTCCTAGATTACTAAGATAATCTACAAAATCCTCAAACTTAAAATCTGTATTAGCAGTTAACATAACTGCAGCTGCCGCAACAGGTCCAGCAAGTGGCCCCCTTCCAACCTCATCGCAACCAATCAAATTTGATCCATCTTTATAGTATTCAATATCAATCATTAATTTTTCCAAAAAAAAAGCCTCCCATAAAGAGAGGCTTTTTTGTACTATTTTTTTAAGCTTAAATTACTTGCGGTCGTAGTCAATCGCAATACGAGCACTCTTACCAGAACGATCACGTAAGTAGTAGTGTTTTGCACGTCTAGTTTTACCTTTCTGTAACACTTCTAATTTTTTTACAAGTGGTGAATGAAATGGAAATACTCTTTCTACTCCAATACCATTTGAAACTTTTCTTACACGAAAATGTCCTGAAGTTTTTCCGTAGTGCTTAATTCCAATACAAACACCTTGAAAAATCTGGATACGAGTTTTCGCACCTTCCTTAATCTGAGCGTGAACAGCAACTGTGTCTCCACTTCTAAATTCAGGAATGTCTTTTACTGCTTCATTTTTGTAGATATCATCTACAACATCAACTAGATTCATAACAAATCTCCTTAAAAAAAACTCTCAGAGGACTCACCCAACAAAGGAGCGTTCTTAAAAGTAGTATTATAGGGCAGAGGCTTCCCGTACGCGATCCAAATAGATCGCAACTGCAGATCTGACAGATAGATGGTTATACCCATCATCTGCTGCACCCAAAAGAGGGTCCAACATAAAATCCGCCATCTCTAAAACAGAAGCGTTTAATCCCCAGCCTGTACCAAATAATAGCAAAAGCGGTCTCTTGTCAATAGAAATTTTATTTATGAGAGTTTTTACCGCCCCATCTGATTCTTGAAAATTTGCGCCTGTCACTGCAATTAGAGGTTTTTCTCCCTCAATTTTTTCAATTTCTTGACAAGCATCTGCAACAGAATTAACTAACCTGGCAATGGCCAAGGCATCTTTACGATCTGGATTATAAGCACTGCTTTTATCCTCTCCCCAGTGACCTAAAATTCGCTGAACCAGATCGTGTTGTGGCTTTAAGGGAGTGATTATAAAATAATTTTTAAAACCAAAAGTACGACATGACCTCGAAATATCATGTATATCTAAATTTGTAACAGAAGTTGTTACTACTTCGCCACGTTTGTTGTTAATTGGATAGTGTACAAGTCCAAGGTAGTAACTATTTTTCATTTTTTCCTTTGAGTAAGTCTGGTCTATATTTTTTTGTCTGTTCTAATTTTTGCTGCTGTCGCCAAAGCTTAATATTTGCATGGTGTCCTGAAATAAGTACTTCGGGAATCTGCGTACCATTGAACTGTGCAGGTCTAGTAAATTGTGGATAATCGAGCATTCCGTGTTCAAATGAGTCTTCCTGAGGACTGCTCACGTTACTTAGAGTTCCTCCTACGAAGCGTAAGGCAGAGTCTAAAATTGTCATTACCGCTAATTCGCCTCCAGATAAGACAAAGGAACCTAGACTATACTCTTTATCAACATACTGCTCCAAAAACCTTTCATCGACTCCTTCATAACGACCACAAAGAAATACAAGGTCCTTGGACTCTTCCATTTCCCAAAAATCACCTTTAAACTGCTTGGCCGTATCTGCATTCCAAACACAACCTCTTGCAGAAGTGTATACAACAGCTAGCTCCTGCTTAATATCTTTATAATTCCCAGCAGCAACTACGCCTTCTAATAACGCTCGCTCTAAAATATCTGGTCTAAAGATCATTCCTGGCCCACCACCAAATGGAGAATCATCAACAGCATGGTGATTTCCATGACCATAATCTCTAATGTTTACCAGGTTAATTTCGATCTGCTTATCACCACGCTTACCGCTCAATAATTGACCTACAACTCCTTCACTCATAAAGGGCTTAAAGTATTCAGGTAAAACAGTCATGATCCAAATTCTATGCATTACTCAATCTCAATAGGTAGAATAATCTCAAGTCGATTATTTTCCACATCAACGATTGGAAAAAACTCATCAACAAAAGGTAACTCTAATTTCTGGTTATCTAATTTTTTTATTACTAAAATATCTTGCATCCCGTTGTCATAGATACTATCGATAACACCAACCTCTTTATCACTTCCATGCTCAAAAACTGATACTCCGATCAGATCAACGAGGTAGAGGCCATCATCATCTTCTGGAAATTGTGCCCGAGGAAAAAAAATTTGAAATGGTAATACATCATCAACACCATTTCTATCTGTAATACCTTTTAAATAGACAATGACTTTATTACCAAAAGCAATTTTCTCAATTATAAATTCTTCACCTGCAGTCGCAATAGAACTGCTTTCAATCCCACGCAAGACAACTAATGAACCATTTTTTAAAACACTATTGTCACTATTGAAAAGCTTAAAAGTAAAACCACCCTTAAGCCCATGGGCTGAGCGACAAAACCCTAATTCCACTAAATCTTCTTTCATATTCTCTAATACCTCTAAATGCCTATAATTTAAGGCAGGACTTAAAATCAATTATTTTATTAAATCCTTACAAAATTCATATGTTACTTGCTAGTAATAACTTTTATCCTGTTAAAAAACAATAATTTTATTATAATGAAGTATATATAAAATACTTCGAGGGCATAACCATGAAAAAACAACTTTCGCTAAAATATTTTCTAACAATTATTATATGCCTTCAATTTACGATCACTCCAATCTTTACTCTCGCTGCAGCAACGACAACAACAGCTCCCGCCACCGAAACGGAATCATCTAATCTAGTTAAAAGCTTTGATGAAACAAAAGAAAATGAAAGTCATGATGATGAAAATTTTATTATGTCAGGCATGTTAATGCTTACAATGCCAGTAGTTGCAGTCATATCAATAAAATCTCTGGCAAATACGCAAGCGGGAACATGTTATTCACCATGGATTTTTGGTGCATCTGCCGCTTATTATGCAGTTATGGAAGTTATGAACTGGGAAGAGTTTGAAGGTGGATCTACCGGTGCTTTGGAAATAGTAAGAGACATTCATGTTGATGTGCAAATTGAAACTCTTACAGCAGCTAAAGAAGAGACTGCTCGTGCACGTAAAGCTGTCGAAGCAAAAGCTGACAATGCCAAAATTGCAGGTATTGGATTTGGAGTTGCTGCAGCTGTCGCAATCGCAGAACAAATAATGGATACCTCCACTTGGAGTCAAGGCTGTAGAGCCGAAGATAAAGGTTCAAGTACTAAAGATGATCCGAAAGCTAAAGCTACTACTAAGCCTAAGCCTGTTAAGCCTGTTAAGTCTGTTAAGCCTATTACGAATGGTAAAACTTCTCACATAATAGATTCTGAGACTCGTTGCTATGACAGTACTTTTTCATATGAAAGTGAAAACACAATGAAAGAAAATAAATTAAAGTTTCAAAAAAAGATGGCTAACATATTCTCTATAAAACCTCACACTCCCCAAGTAGTATCAAATAGCTTACCTGCAGGCAATGCCTTAGAGAATTTTGCTGTATATCTCCAAAAAAATAATACTGAGCGATCACTTACTACAGATGAATATGAAAAATTAAATAACCCAACTATCATAAGCCTTCTGCCTTCTGCTAAGCAGATGGCACACTGGTTACAGAATGCATTAATTCCAAGTGCTGAAGGTGCAATGAGCAGTTTTGAGCAGTACGGCATCATTGGTGGAACAGCTGCTGCTGCACTACTTTACTACCTTGTTGAAAGTGAGACTATGAGCTTACCTACAATTCTGTCTAATGGGTGGACAAGAGCCATTATGTACGGAGCTTCCGCAGCGATTGCTTTTATGGCCAAAAGTGATTTTGATGAAGTTGTGGAACATCTTAAAACACGAGAAGAACAATATGCTTCACTAATTGAACGTCTAGAGCAAAACAATGCCCTATCTAGTCTTGATCTTGGTGGCACTACAAGTAGTTTAAATCCTGCTAAAGCACCTGTCATTAATCCTCCTAAAAAACCAACAGTTGATGCTGATGATCTATGTATTGCCGGTGAAGACGGAGAAGCTGTCCCTATAAGTTGTGACAGATGTACTGTAGAAAATAACTGTAAAACATCTGAGATACCAGAAAGTACACAATTTCCTGCAAATATTCCTCAAGATCTAGGAACAACTACTAATCTGTTGCAAGGAATGCAAACTGATCGCTATAGCGGGAATACTGCTGGTGCTGATCTGGCAAGTGGACAGTTAGGCCAGTATGCAGGTTCAGTACGAAATATTAAAAAGAAGCTTGAAGACGTCGCAAATGCTAACCTGATCAAAAAAGGAAAAGCTCCTATCGATTTTGATGGTATGACCAAAAAGTTTATGAATGATTATAAAGGGTCTGCTCTTAGTGCAATAAAAAAAATGCCTGCTGAGCACCGCTCTGCATATAGTAGTGTTGCGGGACTCGGTGGAGCAGTAGAAAAGGTTAAGTCACATGCCAAGGCAAAGCTAAATCTTCCTACGCAGGCAAATGGTAAAGCACCTAGTGGTAAAAAAACAGCCAAAGACCCTTTTGCTGGTATTGATTTTGGACAGAAGCCTACTGCAGTTGGTGTAAAACCAGTAGCACATCAAAACCCAATCGAAGACGGATATGACTATAGTACAAATGTGAATGATATTATTCAAAGTAAAAATACTAACATTTTCGAAATCATTACAGTTAGATATCTTAAATCTGCTTACCCTATGCTACTAGAAGAAGAGAAGTAAGTATTTCACTTGTAAGTATTTCACTTGTAAGCAACTCGTCCTAGGACGAGTTACAACTGCCTTAAGTACAGTCTTACGTCAAACAAATTACAAGAATATAAATAAGCTACGATTTTAGGCAAAAAAAAACCTCAGTCCGAAAACTGAGGTTTTAAAAAATGGGTGCACCTTGCTTCACTTAACTCACAAGACCACCATTCAGTGCTTTCGAGCATCATCCATAGTAAACATATGCTAGCAGCATATGTTTTAAGTGAAGTCTGACACCAATAAATAATAATTAAACAGATAAACTAGCTCTTTAAATACAAAAAGCCCCATTATTGCTAATGAGGCTTTTTGTATTTAAAAAAAATGGGTGCACCTTGCTATTCTGACACCAAGTCGCCCTGGCACTACCTTCGCCGCTAAGAGGCTTAACTTCCGAGTTCGGGATGGGATCGGGTGTTTCCCTCTCGCTATAGACGCACCCAATGCGTATATAAAGA
>DAOWEO010000130.1 GCA_030638415.1 Bdellovibrionales bacterium
CTCCACTATTACGCATTAAAGCTTAATCATAAGAAATTACAATTTTTATAGTACTTCTCATACTATAAAATTCTCTCTACTCTCGAAAAAGAGCCTCAGTGATGAGGCTCTTTTTTTTTACCAAAAAATATTTATAAGGATAAAAGACTTTCAGATTTTAAGAACTCTTTTTTTTGTTTGTCTAAGATATCTTCTAAAGTACGGCGAGGATAAGCAATATTTCGTCCCTTATTATAAAACATAACAATATCAAAATAGTTCTCATTCATACCTAGCTCAGCAACATGATCTGGATTGATAGTATAACGTCCCATGGACGACTCTGTAGGCCAAGGAAATTTCTCGAATGTAACATAGACCAGCTCTGAACAGACAATCGTTTTATCCGTTTCTACATCAAAGCTAAAGTCATATTTTTTTCCTGCCTGCATAAAAGCTTTTTCTAAAGTAAACACCCTCTCCTCTAAAGTGAGATTTTTAGGGCGAAAGACGGCCATATCATTAATATCTAAGAAGTGATCAAATGTATTCATTTGTACTCCAGGTCGTAGAGCTTCAATAATATATCTTCCTTGGCGAATACTGTCTTTGAAACTAGGACCTTTATAAGACAGATATTCCCTAGCACGTGCTTCTATTTCAGGTAGTCTTTCCCAAATACCGAGTTCACGTAATTCAACCTCTGTACCTAACCAAATCGCAACGTGACCAAAGTGACCAGGTATAAATAAGTTAGACATATGAAAAGCACTTCTCTCAATTAGAATATCCAATGGTTTTAGCTTCTGAATAATATTTTGACGTTGATCGTAACTAAGTTTTAGCATCTGCCCACTATTTCTTACTTTCAGGTTTCCAATAATTGTTCCAAATACTCTACTTAGCTCATTTAAAGCAGTACTGGTTGTACCAACGAAAAAATCTTTTACTTTCTTAAAGAAGTAATCCTTCTTTACATCACTGTTAAAGTTCTGAATTTTTAGAAAATTGTTGTATGAGTAGCTTAAGTTAATAATTTTATCCAACGATTCATGATCTTGCTTATATATAGCTGGGACCTTTAACCTTTCTATAGTTTTAAAAAAATCATATAGCTTAACAAGATTATTCTTTTGCTGACCTTTAACGAATTTTTTTATAATTTCATCAAGAGTAAATTGATTCTCAACATTATCATTATTAATACGCCTGCGTAGTGCACCATTATTATAAAAAGGGGCTAGTGATATTAGAAAATTATCATACATTCCCAAAAAAACACTAAAACTCATCTTGAGTGCAGTTAAAACATACGCTCCTCTAGCATCATTTGGATTAATTTCATAAACAAGTGTATGAGGATTACGCCCTAGAAAAGAGTCCAAAATTGAGAATTTATAATGCTTTGATGTTTGCTTATTAGTAAATTTTAGTTCGAGGTTATCAAAACTATGAATTGGCATAGACTTTATAAAGTCTTGTGTATCCTTTAAAAGTAGTTGGTCACTCTTCTCAAAATACTCATGCACCAAGCGAATATCTTCTCCTGTTAAAACCTTTTGCCTAGGTACTGTTTTTAACCGCGGCTCAATATATTCAAACAGTATTACACCCTGCTCTTTAAGCTCAATTGTACGTGATACAATTTTATTATAGCGTACCAATAACTGTTCATATTCCTCAGGAGAATACGAGTTTGCAGATAACTGCAAAGCATAGGTGACAGCAAAAAAGAGGATATATAAAATTTTTATTTTAATCATACTTAATGGTATGTCATACTAGCGCTTTAAATAAAAGAGTCCCTGTAGTTATTTCACCATGTAAAGAGGCAAAGTCTTTTGAAAAAACAGCCACTTATCATAACTTCACTACTTTATTTTCATCTATACGGAAACGAGAGACTGGACTACGCAACCGAATATCTACTAGGATTATAAATATGAAAAAAATTATTATTACAGTGTCCCTACTATTTTCTCTAAATTCATTTGCCATGACATATGCCCAGTGGGGTGATTACGCCCAATTTACCTCTACTGCAACACTACTCTCGCTGAACATTATAGAAAAAGATTATGATCTACTAGCACCACAACTCTATAGTTATACAACTGCAATAGGAATAACCACAGCAACTAAGAATTTACTTGATATGACAAGACCTAATGGAGGTAATCACTCCTTCCCATCTGGCCACACCACTTCCGCTTTTTTAGGTGTATACCCACTATATAAAAAGTATGGTTTAAAAGTTGGAATTCCTGCACTACTGATTGCAACAAGTGTGGCCCACTCACGAGTTGATGGAGACTATCACTATACTCGTGATGTTATTGCTGGAGCACTGATCTCACTCAGCTCCGACTATTTCTTTTTTAGGAATAAACTTAACGACACAGTATCTTTTAGTGCAACACCAAATTCAATTTTTATAACCTATCGGTATTAAATTTAATATATTTGAGGTTGCTGACTCTTTCTAATTTTTTCTAATTGAAAATGCATGTCATAGGTTAATCCTGACCAATACTGATCTGTACCATAATAAGGAAATGCTCGTTTAAATGCGGCATCTTCCCATCTCTTGCCAATCCAAGCAGCAAAATGAATCAAGCGCAGAGCACGAAGAGGCTCAATCAATTTTAAAGTAGAATAATCAAAGCTTCTAAAAGTTTCGTATTCATCGAGAAAAATATTACGATCCCGAATCGCCTCCTTATCATCACCTGGAATCAACAGCCACACATCTTGCACAGCAGGCCCCATCAGCATATCATCAAAATCAATACAAAATAGTTCTGTATCACGACTGATAACATTTCCTTTATGGCAATCACCATGAATACGATGAATAGCAGCTTTATCAAACAGTGGTGATGACTCCTTACAAATATCTCTAACTAATCCAGAAAAGCGATCAACAAATTGTGGCAGGATTAAATTACTTTCTAATAAAAAATTCAAATTTTGAATGCCAAATGTATCAGGAGTTATCTGTAATCTATGCTCTGCAGGATGGAGAGCACCTACATTGTGAATTCTTGCGATAAGTCTACCAAGCACTTCCAACTGTTCACTAGTCATCTCATCTGGAATACGTCCAGATTTTTTAGGAAATAGAGAGTACCAAAGTCCATGTTCTTTAGTTTCAAAAATGGTTTCTCCACCAAATTTCAGAGGTGCAATCACAGGAATCTCTTCTCCTGCCAGCTCCAATAAAAATTCATGCTCTTCTTGTATCTGCTTTTTTGTCCAACGGCCTGGACGATAAAACTTGCCAATAACAAATTGATGATCGTAACCGTCTACCTCAATTTCATAAACACGATTTTCCATACTATTTAAGGTCAAACATCTACCTGTTGTATGTAACCCTAACTGATCAACACTGTCCAAAATTAGACCCGGTGAAAGATTAGAAAAAAACTGGGTTTTTGAATCACCCCAAATATAATCAGCCATATTATTTTACCCAATACCTATAACCACCACGCGCTACATATATAAATAGCGAGAGGCAGTGAAGAAATAACCATAAAAACGCAGCATACGAATGTAAGGATAATTTACTATTTTTAAAAAAAGTTCTCTCTGATAAACGCCACTTCGGCTTCCAAAAAAGTACTGATGAAGCAAACAGAGCATAAGCTAAAAAATATGCAGGGAATAGGTACCTACTCGCCTTGCGATCAATCAACGAAAAAATCAAAATATTTATAATAATATAAATACTAAAAGACAAAACTAATTTAGAATTACTTGTCCACCATAAAGCAAACTCTGCTCTTTTCCAAAACACTATACCTAAAAACATTAGTGACCAAGGGGCTGAGTAAGCAAGTATACGACTGAAATAATAATAACTATTATATAATTTTCCTAAAACATTAAACCCAGTATTACCATCTAAAGACCTACCCACAATCTGTATCCGCCAATAAGCCTCAAAAAAAGATTCACCAGTCAGAGAATAAAACCACTGTTCATAGCCATAAGCACACAGCCCAAGTGATAAGGTAACGAGAACAATTGAAATTATCAGCTTACTCCAAAATTCAGTAGTCATCTTAAAGTGATTAATAATAAATGTTGTTCCAAATGCAATTGGAACCATCATAAATCCAAATCCTTTAATTAAAAAAGCCCATAGCACTGATACAATCACTAGCCCAATCCAACGCCAATTATCTCCCAGCTTAACTCCTGCAACAATAGCTAAAAGAGTACAAAAAAGAAGCGGTTGTTCATGATTAGCACGTAAAGCATATACCCAAGCAGGTGGGAGCAACATCCCCCAAAGCAGTAAGTCTTCATGTGAGCTACCGGTAAATAACCGGACTAAGTAAAAGAGCAAGTAAAGCCAACCAATTTGAATTATTGTATTAAAAAGGTACAAGGCATTAGAAGCATCAATGCCGAGTTTCACCATTGCATATGGAACAATAAATTGACCAATTAGATGGTCCCTAACATATGGACTAGTTCTATCCATATAGTGAGATTTAACCCAGTGTACTTCGACAATTTTAGAAAAAGGACGTTGGCTTATTTGCTGTAAGAACTTAGTATATAAGCGAGAGTCATTCTCTCTGGCCCTGTAATCAACCTTCGATAAAACTACAGCAAAAATAGCAACCACCGATATCCAAATAAGGACATCACGAAATAGAGCTGTATAAAAATAATTCTTCAATGTATTCAAAAAGGTAACTCCCAAACTCTAAAATGCATAGAACCAATTTAGTCCATACATCCGATCACCAGTAGCACTAGATGCATAAGAGTATGGTAAGACATTCCAACCGGAAGTTTCTGTAACGACCTTACCATCTTTACTCTTTTTTCTACCATGAGAAGCAGCTGCCTTACCAAAGACATATCCCATTGCAATTCCGAGAGGGTAATCACTGGCCCAGTGAACGCTATTATTTACCATTTGAAAACTTAGCAGAGCAAGCCATGTATAAGCAATAGGCCTGATCACATGCCTATATTCAGGATAATTAGTATCAATAACCGTCCAGGTTATTGTTGATGCCATAACATGTCCTGATGGCATCGCATCGTACTTAGAAATATTGTTATTATATGTAGAGGCACTTGGGAATGGACGCCACGCCCCTCTAGAAGTCGTTCTGCGATATGGACTTTCACGTCCAAAACTACGTTTTAAAATTTGATTGGGAATCGTTCCGTAGATCAAACCATTAAAAATTTGAGAGCCTGTTTGCAGTGCTCGGTTGTCAGAATTAATTCCACCAGTAATTAAAAAGCCACCAGCAATAAATGCTTGCATCCAGCCGTCACCGAGAAAATAAAACCATGATCCAGTATCAGTTGGTCCACGAAAAATATTCAAATCACCAATAGAGACCATCCCTCTAGTATGATCATGATTTCCCAGTCCCCATTTTCGTCCCCAGCGCTGCAGCTCTAATAATATCTTTTCATCGTAATAATATAAAACAGCACTGGAAGCAAAAATTGTTGCCCATGTAGGCAGTGCTTCTTTAGAAAATGACATATCCCATGCTCTACTCATAGTTTGAGGTCCAAGCGTAATAAAATCAAAGCCACCTGGTTTTGTATATTCAACATTAGAACTCTCTTGTGCTGAAACTGTCGTCACAAATAGAATCGCTAGAATATATAAGACTTTTTTGAACATTATGCCCTCTGGCTGAAATTTAGCCTACTATACACAAAAAAAAAGCCCCTTGTAAATTTACAATAGGTACTCATAGCATATAATTACTATAATCAATCTCAAGCAAGGACCGAATAATGTCACGTAGAACAATTGAAATAGATGAACGCCTTCCACTTCTACAAACTCTTCCTCTAAGTCTTCAGCACCTCTTTGCAATGTTTGGAGCAACAGTTTTAGTTCCTGTTCTTTTTAAAATTGATCCATCAACTGTGATTCTATTCAATGGGATCGGAACACTTCTCTCCATTATTATCTGTAAAGGAAAGGTACCTGCCTACCTCGGATCAAGTTTTGCCTTTCTATCACCTGTATTTCTAGTTTTAAGTAAGTATAGCTACGAAGAGGCACTAGGTGGATTTATAGCAGTCGGAATTATTTTTATTATTGTGGCACTGATTGTTTATAAGGTAGGAACACGTTGGATTGATATTGTATTTCCCCCTGCAGCCATTGGAGCAATCGTTGCTGTCATTGGACTAGAGCTGGCGCCGGTTGCTGCAAAAATGGCAGGACTAACAGGAGTGGCAGATTCACAGGTGATTTCAGTCTCTATGTTTACTCTACTTGTCACAGTTCTGGGCTCTCTTTTATTTAGAGGTTTTTTGGCCATAATTCCTATTCTTGTAGGTGTCGTTTCCGGGTATCTTTTTGCATACTTTATGGGACTTGTTGATTTTTCAATTGTTTCACAAGCGAACTGGTTTTCTCTGCCCACTTTTTATACTCCAAAATTAAATTGGAATAGTATCTTGATTATTATTCCTGCCGCTCTGGTTGTTATTCCAGAACATATTGGCCACTTGATGGTTACCGCAAATATTACAGGTAAAAATCTTATAAAAGATCCAGGACTTCACCGCTCCCTTTTAGGAAATGGAATTTCTACCCTTATTTCTGGAATTTTTGGCTCTACTCCTAATACTACCTATGGTGAAAATATTGGAGTTCTTGCAATCTCTAGAGTTTATAGCGTCTGGGTTATTGGTGGTGCTGCGATACTGGCCATTATCTTATCATTTGTAGGCAAACTCTCTGCACTCATTCAAAGTATTCCTGCTCCTGTCATGGGAGGTGTTTCCCTTCTTCTATTCGGAATTATCGCAACGTCAGGAATTCGCATGCTCGTTGAGAGCAAGATTGATTACAACAAGACAGATAATCTTATTTTAAGCTCTGTTGTGCTAATTATTGGTGTAAGTGGTGCTCATCTAAATTTTGGTTCAGTTGAGCTAAAGGGAATGGCGCTTGCGACAGTTAGTTCAATTATTTTGAGCTTAGGACTATATCTGTTTAGAAAATTTGGAATTTTGAATGAAGGGTAGACGTAGGTACTTCGCGTACCTATAAAAAAAAAGCCCCTTATTTCTAAGAGGCTCCTTGTAAAACTATTTTCTTTTAGTAAATGGCTTTGACGGCCAGTGATGATCTACATCATACCTGGCATTCCGCCCATTCCACCCATTCCGCCCATTCCACCAGCAGGCATTCCACCAGCTGCAGCGTCGTCACTTGGAAGGTCAGCAATCATTGTCTCAGTTGTAAGCATCATTCCTGCAACAGAAGCAGCATTTTGAAGTGCACTTCTTACTACTTTAGTAGGATCAATGATTCCAGCTTTAACTAGGTCTTCAAATTTCTCATCAAGAGCATTAAAGCCATAAGTTGTTTTCTTATTTTTCTTTACATCATTTATAATAACACTTCCTTCAAGGCCTGCGTTAATTACAATTTGTCTCATTGGCTCTTCACAAGCACGCTTGATAATTTTTATACCAAATGCTTCTTCTTCTCTTGCAACTTTTAGCCCTTCAAGAGCATTTGAAGCGTGAAGTAGAGCAGCACCACCGCCAACAACAACACCCTCTTCAACAGCAGCGCGAGTAGAGTTAAGAGCGTCTTCAACACGATCTTTTTTCTCTTTCATCTCTATCTCTGTTGGAGCTCCAACATTGATAACAGCTACGCCGCCAACAAGCTTAGCAAGTCTTTCTTGAAGTTTCTCTTTATCATAATCAGAAGAAGTCTCTTCGATTTGTGCTCTGATCTGACCAACGCGAGACTCAACATCTGCAGTTGCACCAGCTCCGTCAACGATAACTGAATTTTCTTTATCTATTGAAACTTTTGCTGCTGTTCCTAAATGCTCAAGCTCTGCTGTTTCAAGAGTCATTCCTAACTCTTCAGAAATAACAGTTGCTCCAGTAAGGATAGCAATATCTTTTAACATCTCTTTTCTTCTATCTCCAAAACCAGGAGCTTTAACAGCTGCAACGTTTAGAGTTCCACGAAGTTTATTAACAACAAGTGTTGTAAGAGCTTCACCATCAATATCTTCAGCGATAATTAAAAGTGGTTTAGATGTTTGCATTGATTTTTCAAGGATTGGAAGAAGTTCTTTCATATTTGAAATTTTCTTATCACTGATAAGAATATTTGGGTTATCAAAAGCTACTTCCATCTTCTCTGAATTTGTTACAAAGTATGGAGATAGGTAACCACGATCAAATTGCATACCTTCAACAACGTCTAGATAAGTCTCAGCAGTCTTTGACTCTTCAATTGTAATAACTCCCTCTTTTCCAACCTTTGACATTGCTTCTGCAATTAACTTTCCAATCTCAAAATCATTATTAGCTGAAATAGAAGCAACCTGAGAGATCTCATCTTCTGATTTAACTGGATTTGAAAGTTTTTTAAGCTCTTCAACAACAGTCTTTACTGCAGCATCAATACCTTTTTTAAGAGACATTGGGTTGTGACCAGCACTTACTAACTTTGCACCTTCTCTGTAGATTGCCTGAGCAAGTACAGTTGCAGTAGTTGTTCCGTCGCCTGCATCATCATTTGTCTTTTGAGCAACTTCTTTAACCATCTGTGCACCCATATTTTGAAAGTTGTTCTCTAGCTCAATCTCTTTTGCTACAGAAACACCATCCTTAGTAATATGAGGAGCTCCAAAAGATTTTTGGATAATAACATTACGTCCCTTAGGTCCTAAAGTTACTTTTACTGAATTTGAAAGAGCATTAACACCTTCTAAAATAAGCTGTCTTGCTTCTTCACTATATTTTAATTCTTTTGCCATGATTTTCTCCTGATTATATTAATTGTGATCTAGTTTAAAATTCCTAAAATATCATCTTCTTTCATTATCAAGTACTCAGTACCTTCTAACTTAACTTCTGTTCCAGCATACTTACCGAAAAGAATTTTATCTCCCTCTTTAACATCAAGAGCTCTAACAGAACCATCTTCAAGACGGTAACCGCTACCAACAGAGATAACCTCTCCTTGAGCTGGCTTTTCTTTATTGTTATCAGGAATAAAAAGTCCTGAAGCTGTCTTTGATTCTTCCTCTAATCTCTTTATAAGTACTCTGTCCTGTAATGGTCTTACTTGCATACTTCCTCCTATTTGGTCGCGTTTTGCTTATTTAATATTTTAATAAACATGTTCTCCCATAAAATGGGAGCTATAGCTAGCACGTCAAGGCTTAGCAGCAATAAAAATCTAAAAAAGTTACAGTCATTACGCAATTTTTACCTTAACTGCTGTTTTCATTGACAAAAAAAAGGTCAAAGAGCACTATCGGCCTACTTTTTACTACCCCTAGGATTAATACTTTGAAAAAGATTACCCATATTCTACGCTTTAGGCTCTTAAGACGCCTTTTTCACACTGAAATATCAGCAGAACGAACCTTCTTCATCCTTACCTTAGTGGTTGGATTTATTGGCGGTGCAACAGCTTCTCTACTTAGATTAGTAATCGAACAAGGCAGTCATTATCTAGGAACCCATGCCACCTTTACTTGGCCCACCTTCACCTACGCTTTTTTTGCAGTGCTGATATCAGGATTTCTTACAACACGTTTTTTTCCTTCAACTGCAGGATCTGGTATTCCTGGAGTACGCATAGCCCTAGCAGTCTTTAACGGAAAAGTAGCCCTTAAAGATACTGTGGCAAAGGTAATTACCTCGATCTTAAGTCTCACTTCTGGCCTCTCTGCAGGACGGGAAGGACCAACTGTTGCGATCTCTGCTGGATTTGCTTCTGCCATAGGTACCTTTTTACACCTTAGCCGCAAAAGAATTAAAGGCCTAGTCGCTGTTGCAGGTGCAGGTGGACTAGCTGCTGCATTTAATACACCTATTGCAGGAGTGGTATTTACTCTAGAGGAGATCGTAGGAGACCTAAACACTAAGATGATGGGTTCAATGATTATCTCATCAGTTGTTGCAGTAATTACAGCTTCATTTATCCAAGGTAACCAACCAACCTTTATTGTTCCAAGCTATATGTTTGGTGATCCACGAGAGCTAATAATATATCTATTAATTGGAGTAATTGCAGGTGTTGCTGGAGTTGGCTGGGTTAAATCAGTACTAAAACTACGCTCACTAAATGCGAAAATTTTTAAAAACCACAAGCTCACTATTATCATGATCAGCTTTCTAGTGGTAATTGGACTCTCCTTTATAGACTACCGCTTGCTCGGTAGTGGCCATGAAGTAATTAACGATACTCTGCTATCCCACATTACCGCGTGGAAAGTACTGCTACTTATCTTTACGCTAAAGTTTATTGCAACAACAATCACCTATGCCTCCGGTGTTAGTGGTGGATTATTTATGCCAACTCTTCTAATGGGTGCAACTCTTGGAGGACTCGTTGGTGCCTTAGGCATGACTATGTTTTCTGATCCCGTTGGCACAATTGGAGCCTATGCAATTATTGGAATGGGAGCTTACTTTGTAGCTGTTATCCGCACACCCTTTACAGCAATTATCATGGTCTTTGAAATGACCCGCGACTATAAAATAATTATTCCACTGATGATTGCAAATGCTGCAGCCTATGCAATAGCAACCAGGTTACATCGTGGTTCGATCTACGAAAGCCTATCAGAACAAGACGGCATCCACCTACCTAGTCGTGAAGATAATGAAGTACTAGAAACTTTACTCATTGAAGAAGCTATGGTTAAAAATCCATTTTGCCTAAATGCAAATCTAACCACACGTGAAGTTTTTCAAATGTTTAAAGGTGACATCAAATTTACCGGCTTTCCAGTGTTAAAAAATGGTAATCTCATTGGAATGGTTTCTCTAAGCGAGCTAGCAAAAGCACATGCAAAAGATCACGGAGAATCACTAATTGAAGATATTGCAACGACCAAAATTATCTCCATCTACCCGGACTGTTCTTTACTCGTAGCCTTTGACAAACTTAAGCGTCATCAAATTGGACGACTACCTGTCGTTAGTAGACTGAATGACAAACGTATCTTAGGAGTGATTACTGCAGAGGATATTGCCAGCCGTTTCGGTTACCATATAAAAGAAGAGAGCAAATCATATAAGATTGAAGATATTGATAATGAAGATATTCAAATCAACGTCAACCATTCAGTCTAAATTATTTTAGATCAAACCAATTAACTCCAAGTCCCATATCAACAGTCAAAGGAACCTTAAGCTCCACAACACTCTCCATCTCACTTTTGACTAAAGTTCTCATCTGATCAATTTCACTGTCAGGTACTTCAAAAATTAGCTCATCATGAACCTGTAAAAGCATTTTTGAAGTTAACTTATATTCACTCATTTTTTTATCAATATTAATCATTGCCAATTTTATAATATCTGCAGCAGTTCCTTGAACAGGACTATTTATCGCCACTCGTTCTGCCATCGCCCGTACTGTACGGTTACTAGAATGGATGTCTGAGATAAAACGTTTACGTCCATGCATCGTTTCAACAAAACCATTTTTATGAGCAAACTCTTTTAATGAATCAAGGTATCCTCTAATTTTTCCAAAGCGCTCAAAGTAAAACTGAATATACTCTTTTGCTTCTGCTCTTGAAATTCCCAAGCTTCCTGCCAACCCAAATGCCGACTGGCCATACATTAGACCAAAGTTAACTGCCTTAGCCTTCGCTCTTTGTGCAGAGCTAACTTGATCTAGTGCAATACCTTCCACTTCAGCTGCAGTCTGAGCATGAATATCTTTTCCACTATTAAAAGCGTCCATCATTACTTCATCTTCACTAAAATGAGCAAGTAACCTAAGTTCAACTTGGGAGTAATCAGCAGAAAGTAAAATTGATCCAGGCTTAGCAACAAATCCTTTTCTGATTAGTTTTCCATTTGCTGAACGTACTGGAATATTTTGTAAATTTGGATTAGTTGAACTCAATCGTCCAGTTGCTGCAACATTTAAATTAAAATGAGAGTGAACTCGCTGATCTTTCCAAACAATTTCAGGAATTACATTTACGTAGGTAGATAAAAGTTTTTCAATCTCACGAAACTCTAGAATATGTGCTGGTACTTCGCTATGTTCTTTTAACTGCTCTAAAACATCTGAGTCTGTCGAAAAACCTGTCTTAGTCTTTTTAATCACAGGAAGAGATAATTTTTCAAACAATAAAGTAGAAACTTGCTTAGGACTTTTTAAGTTAATCTCTTCACCAGTAATCTCAAAAATATTATTTTTAATTTTAGTAATTCTCTCATCAAAAATCTTTTTGATATCATTAAAAAACGGACTATTAATTAAAACTCCCGCTTGCTCAATTTTTGCCAAAATCATAAAGAGTGGAGCATCAAAATCATTATAAATACGATCTAACTCTTTTTCAGCTAAGCTATTTTGTACCTGCTCAAAAATATTTGGCATAGCACTCACACGCTCTCCCCAAAACCTTTTAAGAGTAGCATCTTCAACCTCTCCAATTTTCTCACCACGTCCTAAGGAGAAAACATCTTCTTGTAGATAGTGAGGAACTAATGACTCAACAACATTTTTTCCCGTAGAGTGGGCAATAAAATGTGCCTGACCAATAGAATAAGAGCTTGCCTTCATTTCTATATTATTTTCTAAAGCGTAAAGTAGGTCCCGCTGAATATCATAAGATATTATTTTATTTTTGGAATTAGACCAGATGTAACTAAAAATCTTATTTATAAAGTTTTGATCTTCACCTTTTATAATATAACTTTTTTCACCACCGATATGCAGTGCCAAAAAGTTGACTTCATAAGTTGAAGAGTAGTCTGCAACCATAAAAATATCACTAACCTTATCAACTTCTACACAAAGTGCACTCCAGCCCCCCTCATCTAATAAATCAAAGACAAACTTATCAAAATAAGACTCTCGCATAATTTCAACGGAAGCTGCTTCATCCTGCGCTTCAGCCATCGATTCATCTTCACGCATTTTCTCAATTTTGCTAACAAAACTTTTTAGACCTAGCTCACGTAAAAAAATAAGTAATTTTTCATCTGGAGCAAATTGATACTCAGTCTCTTGCGCGTTAAGTGGTAATTCTAAATCTTCCACAATTGCAACAAGCTTTGCCGATAGTTGTGCATCTTCTACATGTTCAAAAAAAGCATTTTTGACTCTCTTATTTGTAAATTCATCACGATGTTCAATACAGTTTTTTAATGTTTGGTATTGTCCTAAGAGCTTTGCTGCTCCCTTCGCTCCAATGCCCTTCATACCTGGAATATTATCTGAAGCATCTCCCACCATAGAGAGATAATCTAACATTTGTTCTGGATAGACTCCCATCTTAGTAAATACTTCATCACGTCCATAGGTCTTCCCCTTTTGGGTATCAACCATCTTTATATTGCCTCCCACAAATTGCATGAGGTCCTTATCTCCAGATATGATATCAATTTCATCAAATTGATCTTTCCACTGAACAGCAATGGACCCAATCACATCATCAGCTTCATAATTTTTCATGGCAATATTTGGTAGTTTCAAATGCTCCATAAGTTGCTCAATCAATGCAAACTGAGGTATCAGGTCATCTGGTGGTGCTCCACGATTAGCCTTGTATTCTTTATATAATTCATTACGAAATGACCCTCCACGCAGATCTCGGGCCAAAACCACATGAGTAGGACGGTACTCAGAAAGTAATTTTAACAGCATAGATAAAACACCATGTACCGCATTTACCGGTGTGCCATCTGGAGCACTCAGTGGTCTAACTGCAAAAAATGCTCGAAAAATGAAAGAACTTATATCTACAACTGCTATCTTAGTTTTCATATGTGCCTCTTGAAATTTTCAGCTGATTAAACAGGCAGTAGAGTTAAATGACAAATAGAATTTAATAAATATTATCTATTTATAGTGTAAAAAATACTATTTCCTAAAAAATAATTGAATATTCGTTGCAGTAGACTACTGTTAGGCAATATTAAAGTTTAAATATTTACCAGTCACCAGTGGAGCAGAAGACGTTTTATTCATGGCCATAACACTCATAAAACGAGTCTTAGCACCATCCCATAAAAGGGAAAACGTCTTCTAACTTCCTCTTCTAAAAATTTTAGCTTATTTTTTTACTTGAATCGAACCATCCAGACTGCTTTTTAGCATCTAGATTATCATGGATATTTGCCATAACTGTTGTATCTGCAAGAACATCCCCCATGCGCTTACCAGAATCAAGACGCCATAAGAAATAGATTTCTACTGCAACAAGTGGCACACCAATAAGCATGGCCAGTATAACCCCCCACAAAGGAATAATCGCCAGAACTAATGGTATGAGCAGGGGAAGATTACGTACCACGGACTGTTTTAATGTACATGGAGATCCATCTTCTAAGGATACAACTTTGAATCCTATAAAACTTTTCCCCACCGATTGCCCACCTTTTAAAGCGTCAGACCATCCTAGATAGATAATTGATAAAATAATCCCAATTGGATAAAAAGCAAAAGAGAGGATTAATACTAGAAATATATCAATAAACTTTGCTAGCAATCTAGACAAGAGAGCTACTCTAAAAGTTGATTTTCTAATAAATTTCCGTACCATACAGCTCCTGAATTCGGGACTCTTTCCAATTTAGTGTATCATAATGTGAACAAGAAGAGTTTACATTGTGCCCAATAAAAAAGAAAAACTTGTCTAATACCATCCTATCGGATAAAAATGGCTTAACTAAATTAAAAAAATTATTTTTAAGGAGTTTATATGTCTAGTTTAAACCAAACAAATACAGCTGATTTTGAAACAGACGTACTCAACGCAACTGTTCCAGTTATTGTTGATTTTTGGGCAGAGTGGTGTGGACCTTGTCGCGCACTTGGACCTCTTCTAGAAGAGATTGCAGCAGAAGTTGGTGAAAAGGCAAAAATTGTAAAGGTAAACGTTGATGAAAATGGGGACCTGGCCAATAAATATGGAATTCGTGGAATTCCAACAATGATCTTCTTTAAGGATGGTCAAGCAGCAAAAACACTTGTTGGGCTTCAGCCAAAACAAGAAATTCTAAAGTCAATTGAAGAATTAGCCTAGTAGCTAAGGACAAATAGAGGGAAAATTAATTTTTCCCTCTAATATATTCTCAATGAAAACATTTATCACCTCTGCACTTTCCTCCGCTCAAAAAACCCTGCAAAATTTCTTACAGGACTCTACTAATATTGACTCTATTGCCCAAGCAATAAGTTACTCTGTTGAAACTTATAAAGCCGGTGGAAAGCTAATCACCTGCGGAAATGGTGGGTCACTCTGTGATGCTGCACACTGTGCCGAAGAGCTCACAGGTCGCTTCCATAAGGATCGTCCCGCCCTTGCAGCAATAACTATTAATGATGCTGGACACATTACTTGTGTTGCCAATGATTATGGTTACGAGTTTATTTTTTCTAGACAAATTGAAGCACTTGGAAAAAAAGAAGATCTACTTATTGCAATCTCCACAAGTGGAAACTCTGCAAACGTCATTAATGCTGTAAAAAGTGCTAATGAACGTGGAATAAAATCTGTTGGTTTGCTAGGTAAAAGTGGTGGACAACTAAAAGATCTTGTCACACTACCTATCATCGTTAAATCTGAACAAACTGAAAGAATCCAAGAGGTTCATATCAAAATTATCCATATTCTAATTGAAGGAATTGAGCGTGAGCTCTACCCTGAACTCTACTAATTTCCTGCCTTAATTTCAGTACTTATCGGCAAAATATGCCAATTTTAAGAAAGTTAGCTCCTGACGCAGAGTTGAATTAAAATAATAAGTATTAGTTTTTAAAACAAGGAGAAGTAAGTCCATGGAAGGAACAACTACGTTTTCAGCTTTCAATAGTTTAATCAGTTTTATGCAAAGTGGTGGAGTTTTTATGTGGGTTATCCTGCTTATCTGGGCCATCGGAATTGCAATCGCATTGGAAAGGTTTTCCAAGTATAGTTTTAAATATAGTGTCGATGGAGCATCATTTATGAATGAACTTCAGCGCTATATATTATCAAACGATATTCAAGGTGCAATTCGTGCGTGTTCAGGAACTGTCGCTCTCTTACCAAAGGTTTTAAAAAGTGGGCTTAAGCGCGCTAACCAAGATAGTGAGAAAATTCAAAATGCAATCGACGCAACAGCTTTAGAAGTTATTCCAAAAGTGGAAAACCGACTAAGCTTTTTGCAGTTAATAGCAAATATCTCCACCCTATTTGGTCTGCTTGGTACGATTCAAGGTCTAATCGGTGCATTTGCTGCCGTCGCTGCTGCCGACCCAACTCAAAAAGCAGAACTACTGGCCGCAGGAATTTCCAAAGCAATGAATACTACCTTTCTAGGTTTGCTCGCTGCAATCTCTATTATGGTTCTTCACTCTCTGTTATCAAATAAGGCAAATAAGATTATTAATGAAATTGATGAATTTTCAATTAAGTTACTTGATCTACTTGGAACTAAAAAAGAAAACGATACTAACTAGAAATTGGGGATAGAACGTGTATAGAGTACCAAGTCGAAGAAGAAATGATGTAGAGCCGGAGAGACTTAATCTTATTCCGATTCTAGATGCTGTATTCATATTTATCTTTTTTCTATTGATGTCAGCAAACTTTGTAAAGGTATATGAAATTAATAGTAATATCCCTATCCTTTCAAATGTACCAGTACCTAAGGTTATTAAAAAACCTCTCAATCTAACATTAGAGATTTTTAATAACCGGATTGATGTTTTAACAGGTATTCCCTCTCGCAAGGCTAAAAGCATATCTAAAGATGGTAGTGGTGAATATGACCTTGAAAGACTACATAATTATCTGATCACTTTAAAAGGCCGTTACTTATATGAAAGAACTGTTATTTTAGAGCCTAAAGTAGATTTAGATTATGAAAAAATAATTGGGGTTATGGATGCTATCAGAATGTTTAGAACTACAGACCAAGGATTTTACTATAAAGATAAGAAGACTGGTGCTGATGTAAGAGTTGAAAATCTTTTTGATGATATTGTATTTGGTAACATAAAAAGCTAGGAGCTCGATAGAATATGAGAACTCTAAGATCAATTAGAAATAGAGGAAAACGCACTAAATTAAAGCCATTGGACTTGGATATTACGTCTCTTTTAGACATCCTAGTCATCATGCTTGTGTTTCTTTTAAAAAGTTATAACTCCTCTGGAGTTACATTTAATATTCCAAAAGACATCTCTCTCCCCCAGTCTGCTTCACAGACGATAAATACAATGGGAGTAAACGTTCAAATTTCTCCAACTACGATATGGGTTGATAGTAAGGTAGTACTGGATACGAAAGAATCTACCCCTAAAAGCTATGACCGAGGAGGAAAGAGAATTCTTCCTTTATACGATGAACTAGTTGCAAAAAGAAAAATGATTCAAGAAGTAGAAAAGGCCAGTCCTCAGGCAAAGAAGTTCTCTGGAATTGCAAACCTACTAGTAGATAAAAGCCTCAAGTATAGCTACCTCAAAAAGGTACTTTACACCATAGCTGAAGCGGGTTATAGCAAGTACAAGTTTGTTGTACTTGGAGAAAACCTGTAAATAAAATGGAAAAAATAGTTCTTGGTATTGAAACCAGTTGTGATGATACCTCACTGTGCCTACTTAAAAATGTTAGTGGCGGCTTCCCGGAAGTCCTAGGGCATCTTAGTTTTTGCCAGGAGCAGCTTTTAGCAAAATGGGGAGGAGTTGTTCCTGAAATTGCAGCAAGAAACCACCTTGCCAAGCTAGCCCCCCTGTTAAAAGAATTATTATTAGATGCTCAAATCTCACTAAATAAAATTTCAACAATCGGGGTTACTACTCACCCTGGCCTTTTAGGTCCCTTGCTAACAGGAATAAATGCAGCGAAGACAATTGCCTTGCGCCATCAGGTTCCCATTATTGCAGTAAACCACCTCTTTGCTCATTTAGAGGCAATTCATCTAACTGAAAAAATTTCATATCCATATATTGGCCTACTTGTAAGTGGTGGACATAGTATCTACTTTCTTGTTTCAGATATTAACTCTTTTGAGGTACTAGGCTCCACTATTGACGATGCAGCAGGTGAAGCTTTTGATAAAGGTGGAAAGCTTTTAGGATTAGGCTATCCAGCAGGACGGATTATTGATCAAAGAGCAAAAAATGGTGTCACAAGCGAGTTTAAGTTTCCTATAGGGCTTAAGCACTCCAAAGATTGCAGGCTAAGCTTCTCCGGCGTGAAAAGCTCCTTACGTACCCTACTAGATAAAAATAAAATTGACCTTGAACGTGATATAGACAATATATGTTACGCCTATCAAGATGCCATTATTGAAGCATTGGCCATTAAGTTATCCTTTGCTATTGAAGAAGTTAAAAAAAGAGATCATAGGATGACCCATCTCCCAATCGTAGTAGGTGGTGGTGTTGCCTGTAATTCTAAACTTAGAACAGTACTAAAAGCTGCTCACCAAGATATTCATTTTGTAAAACCAGAGTACTGTACTGACAACGGTGCTATGATTGCCAACTATGCCCTCAGACATCCAGAGCAAGAAGTTTCATATCCTGAAAATCTCTATTTAGATGCAAGAGGTAAATTTCTAAATAAGCTAACACAAGACCAAATCAGATAACCTGAGGAGCTCCCATGCAACTACCCTATGCAGATAAAAGTTTTGGGCAGCACTTTCTTAATGACCAAGAAGTTATACAAGATATCACTCAGGACCATTTAGCTAGTGCATCTGGAATTATAGAGATTGGCCCGGGGCCTGGAATCCTAACAAAAATACTCAGTAACAATGATGTTCCACTCCACGTAATAGAGATGGACCTACGTTTTCGTCCCTACCTAGAAGAAATACTCAGTGAAGATCAGATAACTTTTGATGACGCACTTGCCGTCAACCTTACAACGTATATCTCTGACCGCTTTTCAAACAGTGAACAAGAGAACCTATGGCTTGTCTCGAACTTACCATACAATATAAGTGTTCCTCTCACTCTAACTTTTTTAAAGCACCCTGAAATAAAATATATGACACTTATGTTTCAAAAAGAGGTCGGTGAAAAAATTTTAAATCATAAAAAGAAGGTAAATAATAACTCTCTCTATACTCTCTGTTCAAATTTCTTTGAAATTTCTGAATTAGCTATTGTACCACCTGAATCTTTCACTCCTCCACCAAAAGTTGATTCAATAGTTCTAAGTTTTAAGCGTAAAAAGAATCCAGTAATATCAATTGAAGGTTTCAAACCTTTTGAGCGTTTTTTACGCAATCTATTTCAACACAAAAGAAAGCAGATTCAAAAAGTACTAAAAAATAGTTATCCAGTAGAAAATATAAGGCCAGCTCTAGAAACTAGCCATATTGACTCGACACTTAGAGCAGAAAAGTTAACAATGGATCAGGTATATGATCTCTATAAAAACTTACTAGGCGACTCGCAAGGATAATATGGCCATTAAAATTATTGCAAAAAATAAGAAAGCCTTTTTTGACTACTTTATTGAGCACAAATATGAAGCCGGAATAATGTTAAAAGGCACGGAGATTAAAAGTCTGCGTCTTGGAAAAGTATCGCTACCTGAATCCTTTGTACAAATAGATAAAAAAGGAGAGGTTTGGTTGACCAATATGACTATTCCTCATTATGAATTTGGTAACCAATTTAACCATGATGAAACCAGAAAAAGAAAACTACTGCTTAATACAAAAGAGATCGAGAAAATTATACTAGAGGTAAAAAAGCAAAACCTCACCATAATTCCGACTATGATATACTTTAAAAAATCACTCGTTAAAATAGAAATAGGCTTAGGTAAAGGTAAAAAATCTTACGATAAGAGACACGACCAAGCCAAAAAAGATGTAGAGCGTAAATTACAGCGTGGCTCTTACGAGTGAACTAACCACCAATAAACAATACCTCCATAGATTCCTAAAAAAGATATTCCATGAAGTTTTCCAATTTTATCTGTAATAAAACGTACGGCTAAAAAGTATAAAGCAATGCCTAATAGAATTGTAAATTCTATCGTGAAATCATTTTTTATCTCAATATCATAAAGACCTAAAGATCCCAGAACAAAAGCTATATTAAAAATATTAGATCCCAATATATTTCCAATGATTAGGTTCACATCCTTTTTTTTCTTACATGCGATAAGTGCTGTCATTAGTTCTGGAAAAGAGGTTCCAAAAGCAACGACAACAGCGGAAAGAACATATTCAGAAAGTCCAAAGCTAACTCCAATTGATTTTCCGGCACTAACCAAAAGCTCTCCCCCCCCATATAAAAGAGCAAAGCCAACCAGCATTAAAATTGGAGCAGTCCATGAAAGATCTGTTTTAATACGTTCTGCATTACTATGCTTCTGCTCTTTTCTCATTCTTGAAAAAGTAAAATAGAGATACACTGCAAAAAATATTACAAGTACTAACGAGGATGGCCAAGAAAAACTTCTCTGTAACAAAGCACCAATCAGTAGCAGTGTAATAATAGTATGAAAGATAAACTGCTCTAATAGATCCTTTGATTTAATCATAATAGGAACAAGTAAAAGAGAGATGCCTAAAATTAAAAATATATTACTAATATTAGACCCGACAATATTACCTAATGCTATTTCAGGAGCACCACGGTAACAGGCAAGCTGAGAAACGAAAAACTCTGGTAAAGATGTTCCAAATCCTACTAATAACACACCTATAACTAATGGAGAGAGGTGAAAGAATTTCCCAATTACTTCTGCCTGTTCCAAGGCTATTTCTGCTCCGTAATACAGCAGAATAAATGAGAGCAAAAGTAGTAAAACTTGAATTGTCATATAAAGGTCCTCGCTCTAAACTATTTATATATCTTACGAAGTATATAAGGAGATCAGCAGTATGAACAATTTTATTACTAAGATGGGAGAGAAAAAGTTCCGCTACCTGAGTGCTCTTTTCTGCTTATTAGGTGACATACTACTAGCAATTTATATTCTAATAATATTTACTAACTTTGATAAATTTCAAATTCTTTTTAAGCAAACCCTTAATTTAATGGGTATACAAGCCTCCCATTTTAGCCCCGACCTTATTCGTGCACAATTTTCAATGATGAAAAGTTCACTAGGATTAATGTTAGCTGGCTTTCTTTTCATACATCTAATTGTCTATATTTTGCATATTGCAAAAAAATCATCTGCAACAAATTATATTAAAATGACATTAATATTAACTATTCCAACAAGTGCTTATTTCATTTACGAAGCATGGTCAATTAGTAAGATTTTTTCCTTACTTTTTTTACTTCAAGTACCACTATATATTTTCAGTTACCAAGGAATTAAGTTGTTCCATCAAGATCCGCACCACCTGAAAAGCAAGGAACTAAAAAAGTATCCCGATCAGCTCCCACCCAAGTTGGGAGGGGTCTAACTGACTGCAATAGTGACTGCTGCCCAATTACCGATAGGATAAATGAATTAAAGGCGCGAGGAGAGCTAACTAATAGCTCTAAATCCTTATCATAGATAAATAACTTAAAGTGCTTTTCAATCTCACGAATAATGGTTCTACGTGCATCATTACTTCCCTCAAAATCATTTAGATGTTCTAGATCCCTTTTCATTATTATCTTACTACGTAGCAACTCTGTTAAGCAGAGTAATGCTTGGCTCTCATATATTTTAAGGTAAGCAGGGAAATGTTTTTTTAGATAGAGAAACCTAGAAAGAACCATAAAAGAACTTGTCCCAAAAGAGTCATATGAGAATTTAAATAAACCAAGTAGTGCATCGTAATAATATTTCCAAACCCAATAATCAACTGGTCTATTCCAGTAGGCTAAAAAGCCTTTTTTTAATCTACGTTTAAATGACTTACTCAGTAGTGGGTCAGTGGTTTTTTTATTAAAAATATCTTTATGAAAAACAAATGTATCATCTTTTACTCTGTCTCTTTCATATCCCTTAGGATTCTTTTTTATAACCTGCTCATCACTCTCAAGTAGTCCTGCAATACGTTTATTAATCTCCATTACGGAAGGATCAATACAATTATCATTTCCAGGACACTCTAATGTACAAGTATGACAAGGAGGAAGAGTCAGAGGAGTATCAACTACCATTTTTGTTATATGATGATCAGTAACCCACTTTTTAATTGCCTCATTTCCATCTTTAGACTCTTCATCTTTTACCTGCAATAGTGACCTCAAAAACCATCTGTCACTACTTGGAAAGTACTCTAACAGTGAAAAGTAAAACTGATCTTTACGACCACCCTTTAGACTTACTCCTGCGATATTGATTTTGTCTTCACTCATCCTTTTTTATCCTTCTATAGGTGGATCTACTTTAAACTCTAACTTATCCATTTGATGCTCTTTTATAAATCTGGCTATAATATCTGAGCTAACCTCAGGATGAATAATTAAAAAGCACCCCCCTCCACCAGCTCCACATACTTTTAACCCTACATCATGTCCTTGCTCTAATAAATCATTTTTCAGATCACGCATCTCAACTGTCTCAATTTCACTAAATAGACTGGAGCGAAGTTCTCCCTCTTGGCGGATAATATCTAATAATTTATCTAGCTCACCTGCTATAATTGCTTGATAAGCCTGATTTGAGAGTGATGCAATTTGTTTGAGTCCAGTGACCACCTGTTCATCTTTTTTAAAAAAAGCTTGATATACTTCCCAGTTATTAATTGCTGAAAAACGACTCTTTCCTGAAAAAACTAAAGTAATGTTAGACTCTAAAGATTGCTTTAGTTCTGGTGTATAAAGCTGATGAACAATAACCTCACCAACATTTGCTTCCAAGGCGAGTACTCCTCCGTATAGAGCTGGATAATAATCCTGATATCCCGTTGGCCCGCAATTTAAAAACCTTGCTTCTATATCCATAACAACTTTCAACATTTTTGAGCGATCTAACTGATAACTTAAGTAATCACTCATTGCTTGCATAAAAGTAATACCCATTGCAGATGATCCCCCCAATCCAGATCCTGCCGGAGCACCAGATGCTAACTCGATAACCATACCCTCAAGCTGGATCGCTGATGGATTAAAATAATTCATCAGCTGCACTAAAAAAGACATCTCTTGAAAGTGATCCGAAAATATATTTTGTTTTGTAAATTCTGTAATTTGATATTGATATTTTTTATTATAATCTTGTGAAATAATTGTTAGGCCAGTATGTGTGGACTTCGTAATTTTCACCTGTGCTTTTAACGAGGTTGCGACATTAATCGTAAACACATTATCTAAAATTAGATTAATGGGGTGAATATCAAGAGTTCCCCCAACTAAATCAACTCGAACACTTCCTTGGTTCACTGTCGGTACCATAATATCCCTTATTAATTGTCTGTGTTATTTAATAACTCACCAATTCCACCTGCTCCAGGAACAATATACTGAGTTTCATTTAATCCTCGCTCTTTTTCCCAATACGTTCCAGGTATCGACTGCAAAACAGTATCAGTAGACAACCCTCGATCAAGTCGTATGGCAAACACCATAACATCAGGATGATGTTTTTTCATATATGCCAAGTACTCAGGTGTAATAATTAAGTGCATGGCAATATATTGCTTGGCACTGCCTCCAACTGATTTTTTATATTGATCAACAACGTGAGACATGCTGCCTCCGGTCGCTCCCATAGGATCAGGAAAAAGAACGATCGCACCTTCCTGCTCTCCACCAATTTTAGATCCAGAGTAATCAACTCCCACCACTTTTCCACTGTTATCAACTTTGCGATTAAGATAGATATGATCTTGCCTAATCAATTTAGAATTAAATAGTAAATTCAACTGATGAAAACATACATGAGAAGGGTAGGTTCCCGCTCTAGCAAGATCAACACTAATAAAACGCTGATTAAAGCTTAAAAAGTCTCCTTCTAAGAACCCGCCTAGGCGGGTTTCGATCTTATCTGGCACTACAGAGACAGTAGTATTTACGACTTCATGTAATAAAGCGATATACAACTGCTCTAAATAACTGTTAACCATGGGCATGACAGCTTGCGGGCTAGATAGCACTGCAAGCATTCTAGAAAGATATGGATTAGAGAGAATGTGAATATTCTCTCCATATAAATGTTCTATTTCATTAGAGTTATAACTTGTATTTTTATACTGACAGTCTTGTCCCATTTGTCCCCACTAGTAGTGAGCAGCTAAAATTACTGGGCAGTCAAATCTTCTGCTCCCTCTGCTACTTCAATACTAGTATTATACGCTAAAAGATCTTCATCATCAAAATAATCGAAGTGAGCACGGCAACGTGCTTCGTATTGATCAGTCTCACCAACTAGAACTTGGTCTCTGTTTTTAGCATTTTTACGATATGTCTTAGATGCAGGAGACCCACAAACAGTACAAACCGCGTGAACCTTCATGACCTCGTCAGCAATTGCCAGTAACTCAGGAATTGGACCAAATGGTTCGCCCTTATAATCTTGATCCAACCCTGCACAGATAACGCGAACTCCACGCCTTGCAAGCTTAGCAACAATCTTTACAATATTTGCATCAAAAAACTGGACTTCATCAATTGCCACAACACGCGTAGAATCAAAAACACGTGACAACAGCTCAACAGAGTCCTCAACAGGAGTGGCAGTAACTGTCTGAGCAGAGTGGCTAACGATATCATTTTTAGAATAACGGTCATCAATCCCTGGCTTAAAAGATTGAACCTTTAATCGACCAATCTGTGCTCGCCTAACTCGACGAATAAGCTCTTCAGACTTTCCGGAAAACATTGGCCCGCAAACGACTTCGATATTTCCTGATAGATATCCTGACATCATCCCTCCTAAACTTCATGTGTTAATTCTGTGTGTGTTAAGGCCATAATGGCAAAACCGAGTGAAAAAGACAACTGTTGTAAGCAATGGCCAGAAAGTTCTACACACCTTTACAGAGTTTCAAGGAGATAAGTAATCAGCTATAAATAGGATTCAACTATCTATTAAATAATATTTAAGTAGACGCCTAGTGTTAAACCAAAGAAGGTGAGTAAAAACCCAAATATTAAAAATGGGGCCATCAATATAACAAAACTTTGTACCTTAGATAGTCCCAAATTATTACGTAGCCCAGCAAAAAAAATAAAGAAAAATGATATACGCTTAAGCAGAGTGCCAACAATTGGAATAATCAAAAAAAGATTGGATGTGAGAGTAGATGCCACCATTCTTTCTACACGCTCAGTCCTCCCTTTATCTGGAATATTCACAGTAAAAAGCTCTAAAGAAAACAGAGTAATCATCTTCCAGAATTTTACAAAAACCCACGCTGATAGTGGAAAAAATACTGTTCCCAAAATAACTGATAAGATAATCCACCTTTTAAACTCAAATATTTCAAAAGAGATAAATCCAGACAAAAATGTATCGTCATACAAATGCTGCATCTGATTAACAAAAGCGATGCCTAATCTAATGCTCAATATAGAATAGATGGCATGCATAATTGCAAATGGCCAAGCACATGCAACGCTTTCAGCTAAGTGTAAAAATTGATATGGTTTTTCATTTAGTACAAACGTACCACTACCTTGCTCTTCAGCCTCTCTGACGGCGATGGCCATCTTAAAAGGTGAGAGCAAAGGTGTAATATAACTCATCCAAATACTTTTCATCAATAATACCTATAAAAAATAATTTTCCCATTTAGGATCAAATGGCATATCTTGTCCCACCCAAAAATGAAACAACAGTCCATCTGCTTTATTCCAAAACATTAGATCTCCTAAAGATTCTAACACAGTGATTTCTCTTCCCAAAACTCTTATTTTAAAAATCTCTCTTCCCTCAACTTTTCCATTAAGTAGATTTTTGTTCTCTACTAGATCTGCTGTCTTTAAAAATATTTTCATCAGTTTTTTGATTTTTATCTGATCTAAACTTCGACTATTCTTGCCAGAAAGCTGCCACTGCAGATCTTTAACCAACTCAAAAAGCTTACCTTTATAAGACAAACTAAACTTAGAAAATACATTGCCTTGTAAAATACGTTTATCCCAAAAATTTTGTTCTTTTTGAAAAAAATAGCGCGTACTAGCACGCTCTATCTCAAACATTACTTTTGTTAAATCATTCCATACAAACCAGCCAACCCTGCCCTTGAACTTACGAAATAGGGTCAAATTAACTTTTTTTACCACATACTCTAAGGAAATTTGTGCAATTTTACTTTCTAGATCACTTTTAAAAATATCAATAAATACATGGGTTCCCTGCAAATTTAAAAACTTACTCACAAAACTTTGTATTTTTAAAAGTGATAAAGAAATTCCTTTCAGAGGTACATGATTCTGCTGAAAATCCGCCACATCAATAGAGAATTGGTCACTGAGAAAGTGTATCTTTTGAAGTGGATTATCTTTTATGTTAACTGAGTTTATTTTACGACTATAAAATACTTGCTCTCCGACACTAAGTAAGGAAACTAACTGATTATAGTAATAATCTGAATTAATCTGATCTGCATGCGTATGAATACCAACTAAAGCCTTATCAACTTTTGCAATCACAATCTGACTTTCATTATTCTTAATAATTTTTAGATAAAAAGATTGATCGTGTTGTAACTTACTTCCTACTAAGCACTCTAATTTTCCTTTTTCGAAAATAAAGCTGATCACTTGATCATCATGTGGAAAAAATGATTTTCTATTTTGAAGAATAATTTCATCCTCTAGAAAGCGCTCTGATTTCATATTTCCAAATAGGTCAAACATACGATTTACTACTAATTGATCAGCAGGATAATTTAGTTTACCTACAAAGAATTGTTCATCTTTTTTAGTAAGAAACATTTTTTTAGTTTGAATTCCAATTAACTTACCATAAGTCGTAACATTAAATATTTTCTTATCCTCTTCAACTTTTTGATTTCTATCCTCATGGCCTTGTTTTTCATAAATATAAGTAAAAGAAAAAAGAAGCAGAAATGCGATAAAAAAAATACCATTTTTTTTCACAAATTTCTTCTCCTATAATAAACGAATAGAGAGATGAATAGAAAAATTAGCGGGGAAAAAAATAGTGAGAAGTAAAAGATTGTCTGTCTAAGTGGTGTTGAAATTAAAATACTTTTCTTTTCTAAAATGATATCAGTAAAAGATTGTAACTGATCTTCTCCACTTAGCCATGCGACACTATTTATAAAAAATGCAAAATTATCAGAAAACCGTTTATATTTATTTTGCAAAAAAGTACCATTTCCAATTAACACCAACTGAGTATGATCTTTCGAACTATCAAGAGCACTCCAACTTACTGCGACACTACTTGGTCCCTTACGATCCTCTCCATCATGGAAACTAATTTTTTTTGTTAACATCTCCTGCAAACTTGTCTCTGCCCAGCTCGCAGGAAAGTTACTAGAAGATGCCAAAACATTCATCTTTCCTTTAATTTTGTTTTCTACATATGAAATCGATGACACAAGTGGAAAAAAGACTTGTCCACCAATATTTTTAGTAATGATAGACTCTTTGGACAGATTTTTTATAAGTGGAATTAATCCATTTGAACCGTTAACATAAGAGATCCGATCTACAACAAAATCATTATTTATAACTAAACCATAGTCAATGAGCATCTCTCGCATATTTTTAAAAGCATCTGCTTCAAAATTAGGTCCCATTCCTAAAATCATTTTACCTTGATGGGCTAAAAACTGCTGAATACTTTTAATTTCTTGTTTTAAAAATCCACTCTGTGGTGCAAGTAGTACTAAGACATCACAACTCTTCTTAATGCCTCTCTCTTTAATTGATATTTCATGTACCCCATATGAAGACTTTCGTAATATATCTTTTAAAAAGCTCGCTCCCTTGTCAGAACTATCATTCAGTGCAATCTCCCCATGTCCTTTAGACCAACACAGTTTAATTTCCTTTTCACGCCCTAATCTAATTAGAGCGTTGGTCAAAGCAAGTTCACTTTCGGCAAAAACCTTTTCCTTTTTCCCACCATACTCAAAAACCACAACACCATCACGCTCAATTTGGTATTGTTTCACCAGTAAAGGCTCGAGATCACTATCATATAATTCAATAACCAAATTACCTTTTGCATAACGATATAATTCGAGTACTGCTAAAATATGTGGTTGATTAACCTTCCTAGCAAATACTTTTGCAATCAACGGTCCATTTAATTTTTGTAATACACGATTTGTCTGTAAAGAAAGACTACTCATTCCATTTTTAGAAAAATCTTTAACTACGGGATGTTTAAAAAATAGAAAGTTTACTAAGCCTAGACAGCAGATTAATAAAAAAGTCCTAATTCCAGAATTAAGCAGATAAGTAAACAGCTTACTTTCAGCGAATACCTTAACTCTCTTGCGCTCTAAAAATAGAAGTACCATAGTTAAAAGGAGTGTAATGATACTTACAACAAAGTTAAGCATAATCTGTTCAGTTAGAATAATCCATAAAGCAATAATTAAAAGATAAAAGAAGGCGGTCAATAGTAATAAAAATATTTTAATTTTTTCCATCTACCACTTCCTCGCATCTAATGCACGAACAGTCATATAGTAAAAAATTAAAATACCAGAAAAATAGTATAGGAGGTCGTAGCTACGAACCATTCCCATAGAGAAACCTTTATAATGATAAATGAAACTTAAATAACTTACCATCTGGCCAACAATATAATTGCCAGAAACACTGGCACTAAATGCAAGCATGGCTACTCCAAATAATATTGAAAAAGAAATGACCGCAGCAACTATGACATTAGTAGTTAATGCTGAAGCAAATAGGCTAATTGATATGTACAAGAGTTGGCTCAAAATAACCCCTAGATAACTAACCAGAACCACTCCCCAATCGCTGTATCCACTGAGAGTTAATACTACTGGAAAAATAAGAGTTGGTAGGATAAGGAAGAGAGTCGAAATGAAAATTGCCAGTAATTTTGCAAAGTATACCGTAGTCCACGAAGTATTATTCATTATATATAAATCAATTGTTTTATTTTTAAATTCAATTGAAAAACAACGCATTGTTAAGAGTGGAATAAATAGCATCATTAAAATATTAATATTTCCGACTACAGGCCGTAGTACAGAATTAGTCATTGTAAGTTCTGTCATACTTTGAGAATTCATTACCAAACTATAAAAGAGCCAACCCATTATCAGTGAAAAAATTGCGGCTAATACATATATCATCGGAGTTAAAAAGATATCTTTTAACTCCTTATTCATAACTGAGAAAAAAACCCTCACAGCAGCTCCTTCATTATACGACCGCCAACATTTTTTCAAATGCATCTTCTAAGCTAAGTTCTAGTTTTTTTACTTCAAGTATTTTTCCACCGTTATCAACAATTAACTTTATAATATCTGCTCTAAACTCTTCTCGCTTACCATAGCTAATAGAAAGAATGGTAGCGTTATCTCTAAATTCAATGGTCACATCTATCGTTGAGAAGTTTTGACTAAGAAGAGAGATCCAATCATCCTCTGAATTTTCAAGTGTAATTGTGATAAGACTTTGTGTTTCTACGGAGTGAACGATGTCACTCAATGTTCCATTTTTTAAAACATTTCCCTTATGCATTACTGTTAAATCATCACATATACTTTCCACCTCATGTAACTGGTGGCTAGAAAATAGAATTGTCACCTCTCCACGCAACGATAGGATAAGATTTCGCACATCCTGAATTGACTGTGGATCCAACCCAATAAATGGTTCATCTAAAATAAGAAAAGTAGGTTTCGCTAATAAAGCCTGAGCAAGATTAACTCGCTGACGGTAGCCGCGAGATAAGTTCTCAATTAAACGTGTTTGAACATCCTCCAAATGGCAAAGCTCAATTACTCTTGTAATCTCACTATCTCCGTAGATTTTTTTTAAGGCAGCAATAAAAAAAAGATAATCAATTACCCGCATTCCACCATATAATGGTGCAAACTCAGGTAAAAAACCAATTTTTGGCTCTATGCCTTCTGCCCAGTTAACAACACCTGAGGACTGAGGCAATACTCCAGCTAGAATATTCATCAGAGTAGACTTGCCTGCTCCATTAGGACCTAATAATCCATGAACTCTTCCGGTTAATATAGAGCACGTCACTTCATTTAGGGCCATATTACCAGAAAAATCTTTTGAAATAGAGTTAAGCACCACGGCTTGTTGTTTCAGACTTCCTCCTTGAAAATCAATTAAAGATAATACTACTAACTTTTTCCAAGACAGTCTTGTTTTTAAACAAAAAAAAGCCCATACATAAATATGGGCCCTACTTTAAAATTATTTTAAAATGTTGTTACTTAAGCATCCCTCTTAAGAATGATTTAGTTATACTATCCATGTTTAAAAATAGTAATATACCAGCATTCTCTCCGTCAGCATCTTCACCAACTAGTGAAATTGTTCCAGAAGCTTTGTCTCCAATATAGTATCTTGCACTAATTATTGAACCAGCTGTTCCAAGTTTTTCTAATGGAATAAAAAATCCATATACATCAGGTCCAATATAAAAAGAGACATTATGAAACTGCTCAACTGTAAATGCAACAGCAGGAAGTGATCCAGTTGCAACACCAGGAAGAGCTCTACCACCAGGAAGTCTCTGTGGGTCTAATGCTTGTAAACTAGTATCAAGTAGATCAGCTGCAGAAATTGCAACAGACATCTTTGTTCCACCACCTGGAATACCTGTAATTGTTATTGAAGAATCTGCATACTCAGGAACATCAATACGCATCTCGCCTTCCATAATCACATTGTCAAAAGTCATATCAATAAGTACATGCTCACCACTTAATGAAACTGTAGGTCCTGTAACACCAGGAATAGAAATATTCACCCCTGTATCATCATTACACCCAACAAGTCCCAATAGAGACAGTAAAAATACTCCTACTAAAAAATTTTTCATATTACTCTCCTTGTAATAAATTTATTGATTATATTTTTATAGTTAATTATAGGTCCTCCAAAAATCAAATACAATGAGGACAAAATGTTCTACGATGGGCGTTATACTACCAACAAGTATTTCCAATAAGTAAATTCAACTTCTTGGCCATATAACCGAAAAGTAACTAAATATAGTGATTTAATAACAACTCTTTACAGATGTGGGCTTCGATATATGAACAATTTAACCGACCGTTTTAATCTTTTAGTGCAAAAATCTCAAAAGATTGTAATTACAACCCATATCCACCCAGATGCTGATGGAATTGGAAGTCAGGTTGCCCTAACTCTTGCTTTAAAAGAGCAAGGTAAAGAGGTTATCTGTGTCAATGAAGAAAAGCTATTAGATCGCTATAAGTACCTAACATCGAACAAAGAGATTATTATCTCATATGATGAATATATTGAGACAGCAGATTATGAAAGTATTGATCTTCTTATTATCGTAGATACCAATTTGGCACAACGGGTAGGGATTAATATGCAAAAAATTCTAAATCTCGCAAAGAAATTTCTTATCATTGATCACCACCCTTGCCCAAAAGAGTTAGCAGCTATTCACTGTATCGACACAACGATGGCAGCAACGGGAGAGCTCGTTGGTACTTTAATCCAGCAAATGGGAATTAGTTTTACACCTGAGATGGCACTGCCACTCTATACAGCAATTATTATTGATACAAGTAGTTTTCGTTATCCAACAGTATCGTGGCATACTCATAAATTAGTTGGAGACCTTCTGCGAACTGGTATTCAGCCCCCTGAAGCTTACAACATGATCTACGGAACAAAAAAAGTATCACATATGCAATTGCTCGGACGTATTTTAAGTAATGCTAAAGTATCAAAAGATTATAAAATAGCCTGGCTATCTTTAGATGAGAAACTAATGGAAGACTACAATGTAGATCCAGAAGATACCCATGCTTTTGTAAATCACCTATTAATTTTAGACCATATAATTGTTGCATGTATGTTTAAGCAGGAAGGTAAATATATCAAGGTAAGTTTTCGCTCAGCAGGATTAGTAGATGTTGGAATTATTGCTCAAGCACTCGGCGGTGGAGGACATAACCATTCTGCAGCAACCCTTATTGAAGGAGAGATGGAAAATGTCATTAAGGAGGTTATCAAGGACCTTCAAGCGATGCTGGCCCAAGAAGAGAGCTAACTATTTATGTAAAATTTGACCTAATACAGAACGTTCTTTTTCACTAAACATCATCGCTCCACTAGAGCCTAAAAGAGTCTTAAGTTTTTCACGTGTAAGAGATGCATCTTCTTTAGAGCTAGCAAGTCCCTGCTCTGGAGGCACTATTTTCATTGCCTGGTTACCTGGATGAGCTTCACCTTTTTTAATATCTTTTACTGTTTTTTGTTGAATTTTTTCCAAGATTTTAGAGCGATTAAACTGTGGCCGTTGATGCCTAATAATCTTTCTTTCTTTAGGAGACCTTTTTGTCTTTATCGTAACATTAGACCTAGCTTTATCCTGCGTTGTAGCTGCTGTATGAGATAATGAATTAATTGCACTGATCACTGAGACTCCTTGCTTTTAATCTGAAATCAGGATAAGAATCTTCTCAAATGAGAAGCTCCTAATTGATTATAGCAACTGGCACTTACTCATAGTAGAGGGTAAAAGATGACGACTATTAACTTTCAGGCATATTCCTCAATTTTGTTTGACCTTGATGGTACTATTTTAAATTCTGAGCCATTGCATATGAAATCCCTCCAGCTCCTACTTAAAAATGCAAAGATAGCTTGCTCTATGCGGGAATTAAGCAGTAGGTATCATGGGCTCGACGATACAGCAGTCCTTGAAGACTTGAACAAAAGATATCCATCTTTAATGATGAATCAAGAAACATTTGTAAATATAAAAAATACTTTATACATCAATGAGCTTGAAAGTATGGAAGACATTGAACTTGAGCACTTAATAACACCAGGATTTAGGTCTTTTTTTAAAAAAATAATACCTAATCACAAAGTTGGTGTTGTCAGTGCAAGTGAAAAAGATGTTGTCTACGCTACCCTAAATCGTCTAAATATTTGCAACGAACTATCTGTTGTCGAATTTAGAAAAAATGAAGTTTCTAGTAAACCATCACCACTCCCATATTTAAATACCATTAAACATCTTCAAGATAGGCCACCGACTACGCTTATTTTTGAAGACTCAAAAGCAGGTTTACAAGCTGCTCACTCCTCTGGATCATCAGTTGTCCAGATTAGTTGTTTCACTGCTGTCGATCAAGAGACACCTCATATTACAGACTTCAAGTCACTGTAATTACTCATTTTTAACTTTTCATATGACTAACTGCACAAAAGTCCTTTCAAATTATATAAAATGGTTTACTATATACCTGACCTTTTCGTTCAAGTTAACTATTTAACTGACGATAAGTGTGTATAAATAAATGTTAACAACAAAACTTCTCACAAAAGGAGGAAACTAAAAAGTTGAGGTGTTAACAATAACTTAAAAAATATTTGTCTTGCGATCTTTAGTAGTACGTCAGAGTTAGCGGTACGTTTGTTATAATAAAAAATCGTAAGTTTCAAAATAGACAACGTCTCTTTTGATGGTGACTTCATGAAAACTTTTAACACACTATTTTTAGCCACGATGCTAGGCATCGCGACTTTATTAACTTCTTGTGGTGGTGATACCGGTAGAAATATTGATATTCCCGGTGTTCAAGGACCAATTGTTACTCTTAATGGGGACAACGTCTTAATCTCTCTCGTTTTTGAAAATATGGCACTTGCTGGAGGACTTCGTTACAATATTCCAAAATATGAAAATTCCTATTTAGAACTCTCTCCTGATTTAATGTCAGGAGGTACATTAATGGCCATCTCTGTTGATTTAGATGATGTCTTTGGTGATACTGTTGGACAGCTAGATCCACAAACACTTCCTGGTGGTAGAGCTCTTCCTGGTGTTGCAACTGGATCACTTCCTGCTGTTGCATTTACAATTGATCAGTTTTACAACATGGCTTTCTATCTAGGGCCTGATGTATTTGGTGTATTTATCCCAATTAATCTTGGACTAGATAACACTATTGCTACATTTAGATACTATATTGGAGATAGCCGTATGGGTAATATATCTCTGGTTGGTGCTGATGAAAATGGTGAAAATGGAGGTATTTTATTACTTCTAGATATGAGCAG
>DAOWEO010000150.1 GCA_030638415.1 Bdellovibrionales bacterium
ACATGGCAGTTTTTCGTAACAAGTAGTTTTGGCGAACAGCAACCCATTTTGTATGAGGCGAGTGATAATCTGTATTCATTAACCTCTGGTGTTAAAGCTCCTGTTATTAAATCGGTTGAAATAAAAGAAGGAATGAGGTTCATTCGTTTTGAGTCGGAAGTATTTATGCTTAACTCAATTGCGAAAGTACAAGGAGGATCTCACCTTGAAATTGCCTATTCATTAAAATCTAAAGAACTTTATATTGGTGATGGTGTAAAAAATTATGAAGCCAATAAACAGATTATATATTCTGGGACTGGGGCCAGTAGTGATCTAGGAATTAAGCATGTAGCAAGAATTAAACGTGATGGAGCAGGGTATTGTAACTATGAACAAGAGATAAATATTATTTTAATTAAAGGACTTTTCAAGAAAGAGAAAGAAAGTCGAATTCTCAAAAAAGTTATAAATAATAAAAAGCACAGAGCATTATTAAATATTGAACTCCAAGAGATTTATAGTTCAATCTATTTAGAGCAATATAAGGATCTTATAACAACGGATGATGCTGTTTTAGAGTTTTTACTTCGTGGGTATTATACAGGTGGAAAGTCAGTAAAGCTTGCCTTTAGAAGTCTTGCTAATTTCCCAAAATTATTTATGTTTTTATTCAATCTCTCAGACACAAGTGTTACTGCATTTAAAAAGCTCTATTCTAAAAATATATCTAAGTCTAAGTTATCTTTTTTAGAGCGAGTTATAGAGCATATTGAGGTGAGGTATTATCTTAACAAAAAAGAGTTTTGTTTTTCAGACTTAGTTGATGATCTATTTCTTTATAATCCTCTTTTTACTAAGTATCAGCTGGATTTTCTCCAAACCTTGATGACCTTCGTAGAGAATTATCCTAACAAGCGACTAACCGTTTTAGGCATGTATGAAACTCTAGATGCATTAATTAAAGATGGAAGTATTGCACAGAGAAATAGAAGGCTTGTGAAGCCTGCTGTTTTGGATCAACTCAACTTACCAAAAAACATTAAGGTGAAAGAGCTCACAAGTGTTCGTGAGTTAAAAATAGAAGGATCACAAATGCAAAACTGTGTGGGGTGGAATGGCTACGATGCAATGATCGCTTCGGGATCAGGACGCATGTTTGCGATGCAAGTCGATAATAACCGCTTTTCTATGTTGCTGGCCTCTTGGGAGGGTGGTTATAAAGTTGAAGAGGTTAAAGGTTTTGGGAATGTTGAGCCTAGCAAGAAGGTCATAAAAGTAGCTGAATATATTGCTGATATGGTAGTTGTTGATATTGCTGCATGATGCTTGGGGAGTTGAGCTCCCCAAGATTGAAAATGATTTAGTAATTACCAAGTCTTGTGTAATACTGCTCTTAGGCGCTCTCTAAAAGCGTTGTGACAACGTACACAGCTCTTAACCATCTTTCCATATTGCTTTGCTACTTCTGGCATATCTTTAGCTTGTGCAGCTTTGATAATTGCATTTGCAGCGTTATGTGCTGCTTTATCCATCATCTTAAATGCGAAACCTTGGTATCCTAGCTCTTCTTTAATTATCTGTAGATCAGCAGTAGGCTCAGCGTGATCATTTACCCAAGATGCCGCATCTTCGATCATGTCAAAGTTATCATAAGCAATTCCTGTCATAATGATTTGTGCCTTTTGACCCATTGTTGCCATAAGAGATTGTAGGTTTGGCTCATTAGCAAAAGTGTTACTTGATAGTAATAACGTTGCAAGTAGAAGAAGTGTTTTCATTGTAGTCCTTTTGTATTGGTTATTGTTGATAGACGTTCTATAAAACCCAAAGAGCTACGTCAAGGTGGGATATTGAGAATTAAGTAAAACGCTATACTATTAATCAGTTACAGAAGTTTAAGGGCAAAAACTTTGAATTAAAATTGTTTCATAGTCTTTTTTGTCTGTATTCCAGATACTCCGGCAATAGTTTGAGAGCTGAAGTGGGAATGTGGCAGGCAACATGCCCTTGTAATCCTTGAAATGTGGTGGACACTCTATGGAGTAAGTTTGGTGATACTCTTTAGCAGATGACACTATTTTAACTTGCCGCTTAGATGTTATGGCTAAATTATAAATTATCTCATTTTCTGCTAGAGTGAAAATAACTCTGTTGCTACGAATACTGGTTGGAGATTCCTCTTTCGGTGCGATAAATGTAGATATCTTGCCCTGGTTAAATCTGACAATTTGATCTGTAAAATAAAATGGTTTGGCAGGATCGTAATCTTTAAAATTATTGAGTGTAGTTTTTTTAGTTAGAAATATCTTACTTTGAAAAATATTTTTCTTATTATGTGAAAAGCAGGTTGAGCTCCAGCTTTGTAGATCATTAGTAGTTGGATTGATCGACCAAATATCTAATGGGAAAACTCCAGAGGATATGGCGGTATTTCGTGTTACTAACTTATTTGATCTGATCAGCCTATTCCATTTTAAATGTTTTTTTCCTGTCTGCGCCGAACATGTCGAATTTGCCAAACATCCGGGGTATTTATGTTCTGAATAACTTTGGGACATTATTATACTAGAATAGCTTAAAATGGTTATAAGCAGTAGTTTGTCAATAATATTTAACCTTAAAAATGACATATTAATCCTCTATAATTTATTTAATAAAAAGAGCAATTTTATTTATTATTAACCATAAATTCTTAATTTTAAAGAGGAAAGGAAATGTTAAAAAATTTCTGTTGACGAAAAATTGCTGGGCCGGAAGAATAGGTATTGTAAACAACACACAAACGCATATATCAGTTTACAGGAAAACACACGTACACAACGCTTAACCACATAAGACGTAACGGAGAACTGTAATGAAAATCAAAAGAGTTTTTACTCAGAAAGGTAAATCTGCCTATCATGGAATTGAATTTGAAAAAAGAGTTAGTGAGATAAGAAATACTGATGGTTCGGGATCGAATCAAATGGAAGTAACTGTACCCAAAAACTGGTCACAAGTTGCTACTGATATTATCGCACAAAAATATTTTAGAAAAACTGGTGTCCCACAAAAAGATGAGAAGGGAAAAGTTATTCTTACTGAGGGTGGTACTCCACTTCTTGGGAGTGAAACCAAAGCAACTGAGGTCTTTACTAGACTTGCGGGTTGCTGGAGAAACTGGGGAGAGAATAACAAATATTTCGATACAAAGGCTGATGCTGATGCTTTCCAAGGAGAGTTAGAGTATATGCTGGCACATCAAATGTGTGCTCCAAACTCACCACAGTGGTTTAACACTGGGCTGCATTCAGCTTACGGTATTGCCGGTAGACCACAAGGTCATAGTTTTGTTGACCCTGCAACGGGTGAATTAAAAAAATCAACTTCAGCTTATGAGCGTCCACAGCCACATGCTTGTTTTATTCAATCTGTAAAAGATGATCTAGTTGGTGATGGCGGAATTATGGATCTATGGATTCGTGAGGCACGTCTCTTTAAGTTTGGTTCAGGAACGGGGACAAACTATTCAAGTATTCGCTCTAGTGGCGAGTCTCTCTCTGGTGGTGGTGCTTCTTCAGGGCTAATGAGCTTTTTAAAAATTGGTGATAGTGCTGCTGGTGCAATTAAGTCTGGTGGGACTACTCGCCGTGCAGCTAAAATGGTATGTCTTGATTTAGATCACCCTGATATTGAGCAATTTATTGAGTGGAAATCTAAAGAAGAGAGAAAGGTTGCAGCTCTGGTTGCTGGATCTAAAATTTGTAAAAAAAGACTTGATGAAATTTCTGATGCTATCGGTACGATGGAAGGTGAAGATCGCTTTTTAGCTAAGAAAAACCCTGCACTTAAAAAAGCGGTTCGCCAAGCAAATGCTGATCACGTTCCAATGAACTATGTAAACCGTGTGATGGAGCTGGCTAAGCAAGGCTACAGCATTGACTTTGAAGTTTATGATACTGACTGGAACTCTACGGCTTATGAAACTGTGGCGGGACAAAACTCTAATAACTCTGTAAGAATTCCCAATAAATTTTTTGAAGCATTAGAGACAGATGGTGATTGGGAGCTGATTTATAGAACTACAGGTGGCATTGCCAAAAAAATTAAAGCAAAAGATCTGTGGGCAAAGTTAAATGAAGCTGCTTGGCAGTGTGCCGATCCAGGTGTGCAGTTTGATGACACAATTAATGAGTGGCATACATGTCCAAAAGATGGACGTATCAATGCTTCGAATCCTTGTTCAGAATATATGTTTTTAGATAATACCGCTTGTAATCTTGCTTCACTAAACTTAGTAAAGTTTTATGATGATGTTACAGGAATGTTTGATATCAAGGCATTTGAGCATGCTGTAGAAGTTTGGACAGTTGTTTTAGAGATCTCTGTGTTGATGGCACAATTTCCATCAAAAGAGATTGCTCAACGTTCATACGAGTACAGAACTTTAGGTCTTGGTTTTGCTAACATTGGTGCACTACTTATGAGAAATGGCATGGCATACGACTC
>DAOWEO010000133.1 GCA_030638415.1 Bdellovibrionales bacterium
AACAGGCTTTACGATAAAGCTTCCTGCTACAAGACCATCACAAAAACCTCGCTGGCCATTATGAGCTGGCGTAATCTTATCAAAGGAGAGTTGCCCATCTTTAAAACTTGTCCATAAACAGATATTTTGCTCTGAGTGGTTAAAGTTAAAAATCAGTGACGATCCATATGTTCCACAGTGGGCCATAATATCGAGTGTTTTTGGCATAAAATCCACCTGATACTCATCCTTCATCTTCTCTTTCACTTGCTCCATAAAGTCAGCTAATAGAAAACCAGACAAAGTTACCGAATTATTATCGTTAAAACTTGCGACTTTTATATGTTCATCCGACTTCTCTACCCAACAACTTCCATTGCTGATAGAGTTAACAGAAATCTCCTTACTAGAGACGTTAAAAGGCGATAATAAGATAAAAAGAGGTAGTATATATTTCATACCGTTCTTGTCGGGTATTATCTATTTTTCTTTAGCTAAAAAGCAATATTCAGAATATTATCTATCCTTATGAAAAAAGAGATAGTTACAAATATATTAACTGGTAACAATAGTGCATTTTGTATGGTGCCGTGGACTCATACCTATCTAAGCCCTCAAAGTGAGAGGCGGCTCTGCTGTGCCAGTCGTGAGCAAGCAAGCTTTACTGAACAATACCTTGATAGTGATAACTTTAACGGTACTAAAGATCAAAACTACGCACCTTCTTCTTTAGATGACCACTGGAACTCCTCCCAGCTACGCAAGACCAGACTACAAATGCTTGCTGGTGATCGCCCCGCTGAGTGCGTTGTTTGTCAAAATCAAGAGCTCTCACTTTCTACTTATCAAGACTATTTTACCAAAGATCTATACGTTAATCTGATTGAGCAAGCAGTGTTATCTACAAATACAGATGGTTCAACCACTATGAAACCAAGATCCTTTGATTACCGTCTATCAAACCAGTGTAATTTTAAATGCCGTATGTGTGGTGATCAGCTTTCCTCATCATGGGAGCAAGAAACTAGGGCTAATTTGGAACACCCTTTAGCACCAAACCATTGGATGCATAGTGATCTACAAAAACAGATGAGCGAGTTTCAAAGTAATACCGCACAAGTTGAGTTTAAAACCGCCTTAGAGCGTGGTGAAATAGATGAGATATACTGGGTTGGTGGTGAACCACTTACATGGAAATTTCACTGGGATATGTTAAATCTTGCGATAAAAAATGGACATGCCCCCCAAATCTTTTGTCGTTACAACACTAACTTATCAATAACCTCTTACAACTCACAAGAGCTCTTTGAAGACCTTTTACCACAGTTTAAGGGCTATCTCATTGCGGCAAGCATTGATGCTCCTGGAGAAATTGGTGAGTATATTAGATCTGGTCTAAACTGGGAAAAATGGATAGAAAATGTTCGTAAAGTAAAAGCGTCTATGGATACAAGTAAAAATCAAAATATGTATTTCGATTTAACACTAACTCTACCAGGCATGTTTGCTTTAAAAGAGATGGTTGATATTGCGCAGGAGTTAGATATTGAAATCTTTCCCAAGCTCGTTTATGCCTTTGACTCTACAATTACCATCTCACCTTTGGCACTACCAAGACATCTTTTAGACCCATTTATTGATGATCTAATTGCATATCTTTTTCCCCGACTATCAAAAAACAGTATTCAGCTTTTTTCACTGCTTAAAAATTTAAAAAAGCGTGCAACCCACCAAGAAAAATATCCTGATGATTATGAGGCTGGCTTTGCACAAGGCCGTCAGTACCAAAAAAAGTTAGAAAACTTACGTGATCATCCACTAACATTAGATAAAATTTACGCTGCAAGGCCAGAGATTCTAAAATGGTGGCAAGTTGAGCAGTAACAAAAATAGTACATTCATCTGTCCTCTGCCTTGGAAGCACTTCTCAACGCACCCAAATGGACAAGTAGGTATTTGTTGTCAATCCAGTGAGCCATATATTGGTATTGCCGCTACCAATAATGTTCTCTTAACCATTTATGAAAAATCCATTTTACAAATTGTTAACAGTGACTCTTTTCGCCAAATAAGAAGAGATTTTTTAGAGGGAAAAGTTCCCCTGGCCTGCCAAGGATGTTACCAACTAGAGCAAGGTAGTTCTATTAGTGATAGGCAGACATATTTAAAAAAATTTCCACTCACACGTGAAAAGATGACAAAACTGACTAGTGCTGATGGAAGTATTACACCAGAATTTAAATTACTAGAGCTAAGACTTGGAAATATATGTAATTTAAAATGCATTACTTGCAATCCTGGTAGCTCTAAAAAATGGCTTCCAGATCTGGATCAAATTAAAAAAGTTCCTAACTTTCCTATGTACCATGGCCTCGATTTTTCAACTCAAAGTGAATTTAATTGGCCAATGAGTAGAGCTTTTTGGAATGAACTACATACTTATACCGATCAGGTTGAGCTTATCAATATGAATGGAGGAGAGCCATTTTTAATAAGTGAACATTTTGAATTTTTACAATATCTTATTGATAGTAGCAGATCATCCAACATAACACTGCACTATAACACCAATGGAACAATTCGCAGTTCTCAACTTGAAAAGCTATGGCCACATTTCAAACATATAAGACTTAGTATTAGTATTGATGATGTATCCAAGCGTAATGAATATATTAGATTTCCTGCTAAGTGGGATAAATTGGTAGATAACTTAAAATATTTTTGTAGTGGAAAATTTGATGTAGAGATTATTCAAACAGTCAGCGTTTTTAATTTTTTATATCTGGGAGAACTGCACGACTTCCTAATTCGAGAAGGTCTTGATATTAACATTACCCTAAATGTTGTAACAACTCCTATCTATCTTAGTCCAAATGTAATTCCAGCAGATATTAGAAAACGAGCAATTTTGAAACTGCTCTTTAAATATAATTTACCTTTTTCACGAGAAGTTCATACGCTCTTTTTTAATGACTATCATAATGCTAGCGAACAACTAAACTTTTTTAAATATGTCGATACCCTAGATAATATTCGCTCTCTCTCTTACAAAAAAACCTTTCCAAAACTAGCTACAATTTAATAGTAACTGCTTTTTATATTTCATGCGTCTGTCGGATGGCAGTGCTTCGATTAACCAATTTACCAAACGAAATACATATCTGAATTCACTCACATTAGTAAAGATGTAATCCAAAACTTCCATAATATTGTCCGGTGGAAGTAGGTCGATTCTTCTAGTATCTGGAGACTTGCACTTTACAAAAAGTGGTTCTATTCCATAGTTTGTCATCATAGTAATAATGGCAGGGATTTCACGCCAATTATTATCCATAACCACTGTTATTGACTTAAATGGATAGAGTGCCTTTTTACCAAGTGTATTCACGCGTCCTTCTCTGTAACTAATATGTTGTTCAATATTGGCCTGTAATTTTTTAAGTGTCCCGCCCTTTCGGACATGCTGATAAGATTTTTCAGTGACGGCATCAACACTATATTGAAATGATAAAATATCTAATTGATCTAAATTTTTTGAAATATATTTAGAGAAACGCCACTGTCCATTTGTAGTAAAACGCCACTGTGCAGCTTTGTTAACCTTATTCATTAGTTGCATAAGGCGATAAGTATCTTTTTGAATAAAAGGCTCGCCACCAAGCGGATCAATTATTTTAACAAAAGGCAGAACATCTTTTTCTAATACTTTCCAATAATCCCACTGCGAATCATAGAGCCCATTTGGCAACTCCCAAACGTCGCACATCACGCACTGTAAATTACACTGACCATTGAAGTCAGGAGAGATAAGGATAGGAGGAGTTTTTTGATATTCCTGGTAGTCACATCTAAGCGCTAGTTGTTGATTTAATCCAGACAGGTGACATTTTTCATTTTTTATAAATTCTTGGCATCTTAGAGCAGTCCCATCAATAAATTCACGGCGCCACTTTCTAATTTCCTCTCCATTCCAAATTTCATCAAAAGAGATTCCCTTTTTCATCTGCGCAATAACATCTTTATTGCCACGCTCACGGCAACAACCTATCTTACCATCAGGATTAAAGATTAATGATGTAAATGGA
>DAOWEO010000160.1 GCA_030638415.1 Bdellovibrionales bacterium
GAAGAAAATCGCTGAGTAGCAGCAGTTGTTCCACGTCCAGCACAGATTTTAAAATCCATTCCTTGAACTGGGATTAACTTATCAAGTTGAAAAGTCATGCTGATTCCATCAAATTCCATATTGATATTATGCCCTAGTGGAGAAGCTGCCTTAGCATCACCATTTCTATGGTTTGCTAGCATGCCACCAGTTGAAGGACGACGTCCTACGCTAAAGATCCATGGAAGGCTCTTCATCCCAAAAAGGCCATCACTAGTATAAAGAAGGTAAGCTTCTTTTACACGCATTTTATCAGAGTTAGGATTTGAACTAGCAACCCAATCAAAATTTTGATTTGATGCAGGAACACCTGATGTAACCTGAAGTCCCATATCCTGACCATACATCTTGTAATAAGAAAGTTTACCTTTAAAAGTAAGGTTAGAGTTATACTTATAACCCATGTTGATCCAAAGACGGTTAGCCAGTAGGCTATCTTGAGTGTGCTTTGAGCCATCGGCCATTGTGTAATCAATTTGGTTAACTTCAGATCTGAAATCAACTCCTAATTTAAGATTGTTCCCGCCTACTTTTGTCTGTAGTTCGCGAACCTGTAATTTTAAAGCGTCTAGATCTGTGTTAGCAAATGTGTGTGAGCTAAGAAAAGCTAGTGTTAATAATAAAACCAAATACCTCATAACGTTCTCCTTTATGTGTTAAAAGTGGTAAAGTGTACTAAACTAATAGATTCGGCATAGTAAGAGCATGGATTCCAGTTGGCAACTATTTTCATCTATATAATGAGTGATTTTTATCAGGAATATGGTATGAACATTACCTGTTTTCAGATAGTTCTGCAGCCCAATTCTGAAGCTCAATAACTTACTTAGTACCTCGCGATGCACAATAATATAGCTGAGTTAAAAGTACATTAAATCTATTCATTTTGTATGGTATTTTACACTTCACTTCATGACCTAGGTCATAATCGAATGCCTCCTCATCGTCTACCTTATTTATATAGTCCATTAACTTACTGGATAACATATACATAAGGAGATATTATGAAAAAATTATTCTTACCCTTTCTGATCATTTTACTGCTGACCTCGTGTCGTCATCGATTAGTACCTATGATTGGAATGGATTCTAACGGTGATGAAGTCATTGAACATGTATCTGCCGTAAATTTTAAATCAAGTTCAGCTGACGTTATGAACTTAGTGGCTAAGGATACGCTTACAACTCTTTCTAACCATAAATTTAACAGTGGCTGGGATATGAATCACTTTCAAGTTGGCCTACTAATAAACACTACAGTTGGACCACTAGCTTGGAAAGTTAGTGCAACACCTGGTTTTAGACTTGTCTTTAAAAAAGTTAAAAAATAATTTAAGGAGCTTTCAATGAAATCAATTATATTAATTATATCACTTATTACTTCAGCTACGCTTTTTGCTAGCTCAACTCTACCAACCGACTGGTATCAACCATCTTTTGATAAAGGTGCCAATCAGAATACGCTTAGTACTCCAAGTGCTCAAGCAGATGAAGAGATCGACCACCTCTTCTCTACTCAACACAAAACACTAAAACGACTTAATAAAAATGCTAACAAAAAGTGGAAAGTAACTGATTACGTTTTCATGCTAGCACTAAGTAAAAGTGGATTGTTAGGATTTAAAGCACTCAATGGTAAATCAGTATTTCAAGTTTATTATCAAAAAAAGAAGGCAACTCCTGTCAAAGTTGAAGAGTCTAAGCCAATAGATATCTTTGTTCATGAGGACATGACTGACAGTGATCTACAGGCACAAATTGAGCCAGTATTAGGAGCACTCGTTGCAACCAAGAAAATTGATCGCAATACAACTTTAAGCGGAGATATCGTAGAACGAATTAATTCGGTAAAACAAGTTGTCGGTAATCTGGAAGCTTCTACAGATAAAAAATTCTACCTAAGTGCTTTTAGGATTGATCTTGGAATTAACAGTAGTGGAATTTTACTTCCAAGCTGGGCTGCGCATAAAGGGACAGAAGTTGTTTTAAGATTACAGTGGACACGTATTGTAAAAAAAGGTGCTCCAAAGGCCCTTGCATACAAGAGCAAGGTTAATAGTAACTTTCAGGCCTTCACTGAATCGGTCTTAAAAGATTTAAATAAAATTGATGAGTCACCTCTCGCTTCAACTGGAAAAAAAGCAGTGAAAGTGAGAATTGGCATGGGTGTAACAACTACTGATGCAATCATTATCTCAAGTGCAAAAACAACTTTTATGGGTAATCTAATTTTTAAAAGAAATAAGAAATATAAGCCTAGTAAAAGTGTTGTAACCAATGACTACCAATACGTTATTGACAAAAGTATAGATGGTGCAAAAAAGATGGGACAGATTTCTAATGAGCGTTTTATAAAAGGTCTAAACAAGGCCGTTAAAATGGGTGGATACTTTGTACGTAAAGCAGATAACTCCAAGAAGTGGAAAGTATCAATGTTAAGAGCTTGGTACATTCTAAGTGTTCAAGGATTTATGGGACTGGCACCAATAACAGCAACTAGTGAAATCGAATTATTCTATAAATAATTAAGGAGTTAAAATGAAATATTTAATAACATTACTTTTTTTAATAACCATTTCAAATCCAGTACATGCAGACATGGAAGATGCTTGCTATGAAACAGATGCTTTTGGAGAATGTATTGAAGAATCAAATACTGAGTACAAAAATGAACTCGGTGGAATACTTAAGACCTTTGAAAGTGCTCTGGCCAATGAAAATGGGAGTGTCATCTCTACTGAGTCAAACTCAAAATGGTATCTAAACCTTGTGCGCTTGCGTTTTAGAGTATTTGCCAAGTATACCGTTCCACTCTTAGCAAGTGTAAAGGTGATTCCTCACTTAGAGTTTTTCTGGAGTAGACCAGCTCCTAAAGGCTGGGCCCCTTACAAACCATAAGTAAATCTATTAACTTTTGCAATGCCACTAATTTAGTGGCATTCTTATTTTAACTTTTAATATTACTATCTAAGGAGAGAGACCATGTTAAAAAACATTTTATTAATTCCATTATTTTTCTTGCTGGTGCAGTGTTCCACCAACCAGACCACGACTAGTGGTAAGCAGCTTAAAGGTAAAATTATATCTTTAGTAAAGATGACTAAGACCTTTCGTCTTAAAACAAAAAAGAAAACATATCTAGTCAATTATTCAGACAAAACTAACTTCGAAAACTGTAAAGGTCCTGCAGGTCTAAAGCCACCAACAAAAGTCAGTATAACTGTTGATGAGAATATGGTTGCTAAGAGCATTAGAGTCCTTTTAGTAGATCTTCCAAAAGAGATGATTATTACTACTGATGAGATTGTTGATCTAATGGATAGTAAGAAAAAGTTTTTCATTGGAGATGCACGTCCAAAGAAAAAATATAACATTGGTCACATCAGAGGATCTTTTTTCACTCCTCCAAGTTTACTGAAAAAAGATTTTTCAGTACTGCCTAAGGATAAAAACACTCTGCTTATTTTCTATTGTGGTGGAACATCATGTCCTTTAAGTCCTAATGCCGCTAAGATTGCTTCAACTCACGGTTGGAAAAATGTAAAAGTTTACGTTGCTGGATACCCTGCATGGAAAGATGAAATGTATCCTGTCTATGTCAAAAGCAACGTCGTTAGTAAAAAGCTTAATAAGCACAGTGTTATCATTGATACTAGAGAAAAAGTTGGTAGACACATTAAAAGAGCTGTTCATTTTTCAACCAGCAAGCTCGAAGCAATGCACGAAAAGTATTCAGCAAATAAAACTCCTAAAAAGAAACGTTTTTTACCTAAGCTAAAATTCAAAAAAGCTCCAATCTTTTTATATGCTAACGATCCAGGCAGTGATGAAGTAATTGAGGCTTATGAATATTTAAGCTACTGGGGCTATAAAAAAATTGCCATTGTTGATACTAGCTTTAAAAAATGGGTAAAAAAAGGGTTACCAACTTGTACTAAAAAAATTGGTAACAACATTGTATATGTAAAAAAACTTGTTATTGGTGCAGTAAAAATTGCAGAATTTGTTGATGCAGCTAAAAATGGTAGTGCTTATATAATTGATGTCCGTACAGACAAAGAAGTACAATCTGGAGTGATTAAAGGGTCTATACATATTCCATATACGCAGCTTAGTGATAACCTAAATAAAATCCCTAAGGATAAAAAAGTTATCTTACATTGCGCTGGAGGGGCTCGAGCTTCAATGGGTTATGATCTATTGAAAGAGAAAGGCTTTAAAAATATTAGCTTTCTTGATGGTTCATTTATCAATATTGTTCAAGAGCATAAGTTAGAAATTTAGTTAATTTAGATATTCAGTATAACAAGAAGCCTCTGCTAGTCAGAGGCTTTTTTTATGCTACAGGTACCATGCTACAGGTTCAATTCCTTCATTCTAACGTCAAACAAGCATGCTCAGACCACTAGTTATAAAGAAATCTAGACAAAAAAAAGCCCCGGAAAGACCGGGGCTCATTAACTAAAAATTTAAAACTAACTAGCAAGAAGGAACTGCACCACTGTCTGCAGCAAATTCAATTGCAAAATCCTTAACATCTGGAGCAATTTTTTGAAACGTATCAGTTCCTAAAAATTCAGCAGCATCAGGATATTTCTTAGAGTACTTCTTGATAAATTTCTTAGCATCTTTTCTAAAATATGCTTTCCACTCACCCTTAGTTCTCTCACCAGTAAAATCAGCTCCTTTCATTTCAAAAAGTGGCTTAAGATACTTTTGGTAATACTTCTTTCCTTTTGCAGAATCTGCCTGTGCAGTAGTAACTACACTAGAAAGTAAAAATAAAGATAAAACGATCATCATTACATTTTTCATTTACGTCCTCCCATCGAACATTTTTTCCATTTAAATTCTTTTTATCACTAATGTCAATAAAAGAAGGTCACAATAAAACGTGACCTTCCTCAACTTAATTTGTACTTTTAATCTCTACTTCTAATGCTCATCTAGATCTTCATATCCCGTAACCATCGCCTTGATATGTCCAGTTAAAGTATGGCCCATTGTTGTCATATAGACGTGAACAATGATGAAAGATAGAAAAGAATATGCAATCAGAGTATGTGCATATGCAATCAGATCAATTGATCCTTCAAGCCCTACCATGCCCCATTGGTGATAAAACACGTACAATGCACCTGTAATGATCTGTGCAGGTACTAGTGCTAATAACACACCTAAGTAAGTTAAGCGCTGCATAGGGTTTAGTTTAGCCTGCTCATTTTTATGGTGAGGGTGTTTTTCCCCTTTAAAGATGCCATAAGCGTAGAACATTCCTGTCTCTATTAGCCCTTTCATTGTTGGAACATACTGCTTCCACTCTCCAGTACTGAAAAGCCAAGTAAACATCATAATAATTAGCACAGTCCAAGAAGCTGCTGCAATATTATGTAAATTTACTGCTCTTTCAAAACCAAATAGTTGATAAATTCCATGAATTTCTAGTCCAGTTAGTAACATTCCTAAAATCAAAAATGCTTGCATCCAGTGCCAGAATCTTTCAAATGCTTTATAAATTAATACTATATTACTCATAATTATTCCCGCCTTTAATCTTGCTTATTGTTTTTGTTAATGAATCTTAAAAATCCATGGCCAGCAACACCTGCAAGTGAGCCAAAAATCATTAAGAATCCAAGCCAATCTAGGGCCTTACTGCTATCTCGTCCTACCATGTAAAATCCAGGTACGTTATCGAGACGGCCATTTTTCTGGTGGCAATCATTACAATTAAGTGCCTGAGCCTTAGGAGCAACCATATGCTTTATCTGCATTGCCATGCTTGTCCATATAAAGCCATATTTTCCACTAAAAGGAATATTGCTATATTCATTACCAAGCTTTAATGCCACATCCCAATCAAAATCTTTCCAGAATGCGCCAGAACCTTTTTTCTTACCGTAAAGTAGTGGAGCAGTAAGGGTGTTATACTCAGTATCATACGGCATGTTAGAAATGTGCATTTTAAATGGGTAGATCTTTGCCATTGGATCGTCATAACTTCCTGTAGGCATTTTAATATCTAAAGGATTCTCTTTGCTGTATTTTGAAGGATCAAACTTATCAGAGAAAGTTCTGTGAGTTCTCTCACCCTTATACCAAGCATAATCAGGAATCATATTTGTTACATACTTAAAACGACCTTTACGTGCTTTATAAGTATGAGACTTAACAGAAGTATCAGGCTCTCCGGTAATTTCATCAATCGGATGAGCATACTCATCATACTTCGTACCACCAAATTTTGCCATTGGCTTCATGTCAGTATTAAGTCCTGCTTTTGACCAGTCCCACTCCATCATTGTAGGAACTCCACCTCTTGCTCCAAAAGGAACGTGGCAAGTAGCACATGCAACTTTATCAGTGTGGTTATCGAGGCGCCACTCATTGTGAGGCTTATCGCCGTGACATCCTTCACATGAAACGGTCTTACCTTTACGATCTCGACGTCCCATATTTTTTTCATAGTCAGTAAAAGCTTTTCTTCCAATAAATTCACCTGCAATTTGATGATTTCCAGCAGTGTGACAATCCTGACATGACATATTTAGACCATCGGCATCCATGTGGACGTCTAAGTCATGACTTGGATTAATAAGTGAAGTATCAGTATCTCCCCACTTAACACCATCACCACCACCACCAACAGCGTGGCAGCTTAAACAGTTATGACGTTGAGGTAGTCCGACATTTTGTGCAATCTCATTAAGATCAGTCTCGGCTGAAGGAAATCCTGCACTTGCAGTCTTTATATATTTGCCCGTAGTATCGTGACAAACAAGACAGTCTATATTCTCTTCATCGTCAAAATCAAAATCTTTGTTTCTGTAACCATAACCAATGTGACATTTAGAACACATTGTCTCGTTAGATGCTGCAGTGATACAAAAGTTGTTAGGAGCTCCAGATGCTTTACCAATCTTTTTCCCATCAACCATCACACCCCAATTCCAGTGAAATGTCTTTTTGAGATGCTCTCCAGCATTAGTGTGACACTCTAAACAAGCGACTGTTACATCAGGAGCATAATCAAATTCTGCCTTTAGCTGCTTAAACTGAGAGTGATCAGCAGTACTCTCCTTGGCCCAATGCCCCTTTGATACTTGTGCTACTTTTGATGCCGATTTTCCTGCACTACTCGCAAACGCGTTCAATGCAAACAAAACTGATACCAAAATAATGAACGTCCTTCTCATGAATTCACCTTCCCATTTCGAGTTATTATAAATTTATAATTACTACATTTTTACTGCTAAACAGTAAAAATGACAAGAGGGTAAACAGTGATAAATATTAGACTTTTACCTTTTTTCTACAATTAAATGACAGTTAAAACGCAAGGCTAACTCGTTGAATAAATACAAAGGCATCCTCATTTGATGAGTCCATTCCGGGGTTTTTAATATACTGAAAACTAGGCTGTAATTCAAAATTTGGAACTCCAAATTTATAAGTTAATTCCCACGTAGACTCGTCTGCCCTTATTCTAGATCTGATAACACTCAGAGCAACGCCCAGTTGATCTCCTTGTAGCAAGTCTAGTGACATAGTACTACCGAGTGCAATGTTATACTCAAAGCAATTACAACTTGAGTCTGCATAGCCTATCCGCACAAATGGGTGTAGCCGTCCCCACTTTTGATCATATAGCAGATAACTACCCCAGCCATAGTGCTCTGAGTAGTTCCAAACTCCCCAACTAAGTTTAGACAGTTCATTTTGCATCCCCCCCTCTAAAATGGCTAAGATACCTCTATCTAAACTAATATGTGGATGAGTTCCACATGGCTCTTCCAAGTTCCCAGAGAGAGCATTGTAAAGGCCAAGCTTAACATATCCAGTTGAGCCAATCTGATAATCAAAACGGACAACATAGGCCGTCGATGGGAATATTGAAGGTCCATTATCTCCAGTCATGGCCGCCTCTGCTCCAATTCCAAATGAGCTATTTAAAAAAAGCAGTGCTGGCCCATTTACATAAAAGTCCCCATTTAAATCATGTAGGCCAACCAAGACAGATAACTTCCCAAATTGCTTCTCCGCCCACGCCTCATATAATTTGAATGTATTGTGGTCAGTAGCAATATTAGATACCCCACCAGCATCACCCACAAAGTCACTAGGATTCTCACCATGGCTGCCCATGGCTGAGATATGAAAAGATCCATTTTTTAAAGCTATATCACTGGCCAAAAATAGCACTCCGTTCATTTTGCTAACACCCTGCTGCCCTCCACTAATAGTGGAAACATAGTCACCACTGTAGTTTGCACTAAATGTTATGGCCTCTGTTGCAGACAAAGAACTATTCAATAAAAGGGCGACACTTATAATTTGGATGATTTGTTTTTTCATATTTTCTCCTGTAAAACTAACATACTCCACAAGTTGGACAAGTCAAACTTTTTTATAGTATATCAAACATTTCGATATTTATTGACACTAATCATAAAACAGATAAAATGCCTAAGTTATAATTCAATACAAGTGAGTATATATGTCGATGAAAGAAGCTTTAAAAGATGCCGGTTTAAATTCCACCATGACTGAAAACATGCGGGACTCAGCTAAAGGTAGAGATCGTAACCAAACTGAAAAGCACCAGCATTCTCGTAATTTTTGTGAAGTATGTGAGCTCATAATGCCTGACGTAGAGCGCTTTAAACATAAAAACCCGACTGTTGATGCTGAGTGGATCTGCGTTGGTTGTGCGGATAAAAATAATATTTTAGACGAGTTTCGCCTTACCAATCAAAGTGACTTTGCTAAGCAAAAAAAATATCGCAGAGAGTTTGGTGCTACTAAAGAGGCTTCTGAATTTACTGAATACAGACCAAGTCAAAAACATCATAACCAAAATAAGACCCAAAATACCAACAGCAATAATAACAATAGAAATAAAAATAAAAACTTTAGTAAAAACCGTAACTCCCAAGGCGGACGTCCAGGTGAAAATAGAAATTCCCCACGCCGTAATGATCGTAATGACAACCAAGGCAGACGGCCAAATCCACGACGTGGAGGCAATGTTAAAACCCCTAGTGCCAAATATATAATTGATGAGAATGGTGAGAAAAACTTTAACTGTTAGGAATATCTATGAACAAACGACTGCTTATCATTTTTGTATTATTTTTTTCGATAGATCTTCATGCCGCTAATTTTAATGGGTATATTGCAAAATATAAAGCAACTAAACATCTAGCAAAATTATTTCGTAATAATAAAACCATCACAACAACTTTTGGCAGCTATGCCTTAATTACTGATCAACAAAAATCAGCTCTAAGAAAAAATTCTAATATTGAGTACATTGAGCCAAATTATCTCTACTCCCTACAAGGTTCATTTTCAGATCCTACAATACGTGATCCCAAATTTAAAAAGCAGTGGGCACTAAACAACACAGGGAAAAACTCGACTTCATATATTTTCTTCCCAGGAGAGGTTGGTGAAGATGTCAATGCAATCGAGGCATGGAAAATAACCACTGGTAGTAATGATATTAAAATAGCTATTTTAGATTCTGGTGTTGACTATAACCACCCTGATTTAAAAAACAATCTCTGGACTAACCAACTTGAACTAACTGGGGTTCCAGGTGTTGACGATGATGGCAATGGTTACATCGATGATATTTACGGATACGATTTTGTAAATGGAGATGGCGATCCATTTGATGGCCATGGACATGGAACTCACTGTGCTGGTGTTATCGGTGCAGTTCATAACGATATTGGAATAAGAGGAATTATGTCCAAGGTTAAAATGATTAGCCTAAAATTTATGAATGACAAAGGAATTGGTGAGACTATTCACGCTATTGCGGCTATTGATTATGCCATTAAAGCCGGTGCCCAAATTATGTCAAATTCCTGGGGTGGAGATGACAAATCACAAGCGATGAAAGATGCAATAATTGCAGCAAGAAATGAAGGTATTTTATTTGTAGTAGCTGCTGGAAATTCTAAATATGGCCATGACAATGATAGTGGCCCAATCTATCCTGCAAACTACCAAGTTGATAATGTCATCTCCGTTGGTGCATCAAATTTTTTTGGTAACCGGGCTATTTTTTCTAATAGTGGCGCAAAGACCGTACATATTTTTGCACCTGGTCTCAAAATAATATCTACAATGCCTAAAGGACGTTATAAGAAAATGGATGGTACTTCTATGGCAGCACCACTTGTTGCGGGTGCATTGGGCCTACTTCTCTCACATCAAGAAGGTATTAGTTATAAAGAGGCTAAAACCAAACTGCTTGATAGTGCTTTTCGTCTTAGACTACCTAGCTCCACTTGCATCTCTGGCAGGCTAGATGTACTGGAAATGCTTAATACCCCTTAGGAATTATCTTAATTGAATTTTTTACAACTTTTCCTTTTGCCATTGCGCGCTGCGCAACAATGCGTTACGATCACCCAAATTAACATAAGCATCAGGAGCACTGAATGAAAAAACTACTTTTACTCTCTCTATTACTGGCCACAACCAGCTCATTTGCTCAAGGAACAATCCTATTAGATAATCAGCGAGGAAGAGATGTTGTCGATAACCACTTAGTTTTACTTAATGACAGAACAACTACTATTAGATTCGATAGTGAAGGTGACGTCCGTTCAGTTTCAACTAGAATTTATGGTGGAACTTTTACCTGCTCGAGAGCTAAAAACTTACTTAAAGCCGTGGTTCCAGAAATTATCGATGAAATGGGATTTACAAAGCAAGAGTGTCAATTACAAAAAATAGAAACAGAAGGTAGCCTGCCTAACGTTCAGCCTACTTCTCAACTATTTCCTTATATGAGCTTAAGGTCATATGCTGGTGAGTGCCATGCAAGAAGTGTTATTACCTGCAGTACAAATTAGAATATAAATTTTCTCTGACCTATCGGTAGCAGTATCCAACTGCTACTGTATTATATAGTAAACTGGGTTTTCAACGTAATTTTACTTTTCATTTTAATGACCAATCATCTAAATTACCACTATCAAAAACTTAGATGTAACCAGGGCTCAGATCAGTTAGGTTAAAATTAAATCTCTGCTTTACAGTTACACGTTCTTTTACAGGGTGCCTTGGAAAATCGATATCTCTTATAATTGCCGAGATACAATTAATAACATTATGGTTAATATTACTAGAGTAGCCAATATGTTCAACTGTACCGCTTTGAATAAGCTTTATATAGGCGTCTACAGCTTCACCCTCAATTCTAACACCTTTATCAAGTTCACTCTGATAGCATTTTTTTATTTGATGAATTCTTGCAAGCATTGCATTATTAAACTTACTTAAATATTCGGAATTCACATTTTGTTTATTATTAACTGGCATTGATTCATCACTAAAGCTCTCTTCCTCTAGACCAAAAAGCTCTCTACATTCAGGCTTATCAAGATTCGCTTCACAATCAGCTTGAGAATTATATTTCTTAATAATACCCTGATAGCCAAATCTATTTTTGACATATTTGCGCTGAGATTTGATCATCTTTTTTGTAACTCCTTTGAGCTCTTTATATAAAGTTGATTTCTCCTGATAATTATCCGATTGATCCTCCTGTGTTACCAGTTCATCTCTAAGTAGTTGCAGCTCATCATCAATATTTGTTTTTTTAGATACTGTCCCATCAACATTTATTGGTTTTTCTATTCGTACATTTGTAGCCCCATACGTACTTATACTTAACACGACTGTCATAACTGTAATCAATTTTTTCATTTCCTACTCCTAGTTAAATTATTATATCTTGTTGTTTTTATTAAGATTAAACCTTCCACATCTTGTCTCACCTGTGTAAACAGATTATGCTATTTGTAATTATTTTTTGTATTATTACTTAAAAGAGTTCTAACATGAGTGCTTACCTGATTTGGGTAAGTGCTAAAAAGGTGTATTATGGATAAACTAACAATCGATGTTCTGGAGACCATCAAAAAACTGGTGAGCGCAGATATTGCAACTGTTACAGATAAACTTAATGGTCAACAAGAAAATTTTTTTGGTAATGAGATATCGACTCGTCCAGTGGCTAAAAGGCTTGATGATCTTGCCGAGGCTGATTATCTAACCGTGAGCTACTGGGATCAACACCGTAATACTGAAATATTTGGTGGTAACAAACAAAAAGGAAAAAAAGTTTATCACTACAAACGGCCAAGTGAATTTTTTCAAGGTGAAAAACTGCTCAAAACACATCAGATTTTCCTTTTTAATAAAAATCCTGAGTCATATGATGATTGTTCAATCATTAACAATAACCTTTTAAAGCCTAATACACTTGCTATAAGTCTACCATCAATAGCTCCACTGCAGCCCTACTCACTTAATATAACGGCGAAGGTACAACCTATTCATATTTTAATATGCCGCTCAGACACACCATTTACTAATCTCGTAAACAGTAATGAGGTTACTCAGCTTTTTACAGAGAAAATAAATACTCTTGCTAAAACTTATCAAAACTTATTTTGCTTAGGTGTTCCATCAGGTGCCGTATCACGAATTAAGGAACATAACATAAAGCACCCTTTGAGCGGCAGAGGACAATTTTTAGTAACTATAAATGACAATAAATTATATATCTCCCATCTAGATGGTTCTAATCCCACTACATATGCCCATGGTCTAAAGATCTCAAATAATGAAGATACGGTAGTTGGTAATATACAGAATGAAAATCTTCCCCGACTAGACCGAGAAAAAACTTTAATAAAGGAGAAAAGCTGTTCTGTCTTTAGTACAAGTTTTCAAATAAATCTTAGACTATCATAGAGTTTTGACGCTAAATAGTAAGTACTCTTTTGAACCATTTTTAATTATCTCACCTTCTGGTTGGATCATCATTACATTCAATGCTTACTTCTTCTATATCATCCCATGAATTAAATTGTTCATTATAAATATTTTTCCATTCAGATGCTGCATTATTATTTTTAAAAAACTGACAAATATTATGATCATAATATCTCACAGCCTCATTCTTAGCTGCATCGCTTGTACCACTCTTACCTAAGCAAAACCTTCTTGTATCTATAAAAAATGTTTGAAATCTGCTTGAAATATCTCTTCTGTTCGCATCTGCAACTAGTTGAACTGTATCATCAGTAGACTCTATTGCCAGTCTGTCCTTGCCCCACATATTTTCATTCACTCGGTAATCCTGCAAATTAACCATTCTATAAATAACCAGCAGTAAAGAATATAGATCACTTCTAAGCTCATTACGGGTATTGGTTACCGAAGGGTGAAGATAGCGATACTTTCCAGTCATTCCCTTATCATTGCGCTCCCCTGTCACACTAAAGTCAATTAACTTTACTGTTGCATCTTTATTGGAGTCGTAGTGAATCATAATATTTTTAGGGCAAATATCTTGATGAAAAACTCCCTTTGCATAAGCAGTTCGTAATGCTGTCGCGACAGATGTTAATATATTGACGATTATAACCTCAGGTATGCGTTTTCCCTTTTTTCCAACTTTAGTTATTAATGTATCTAATGTGCCACCATTTACATAACTCATTTCATAATATGGCAAGGAGCAAGCCTTACCACGCCCGTATATCTTTACAATATTATGATGGTCAAGATCCCTTAAGGATTGAAACTCTTTAGAAAAAGCAATTTGATTCTTTTTGTATAATTTTATCGCACATGAGATTTCATCTACTGTTTTACATTCATACACATAGGCATGAGAGCCTGAGAGAGGTGCTCTTACGACTTTATATTTTCCCGCAATATTGTCTCCTACTTTATAGCATCCGAGACGGTGATCGCGATATTTCCTTACCCTTAACCATGCTAGCCTTCCTATCATAAAAATAACGATTAACAATATTAGAAGCATAACTATATTTAATATAGACGTCGTAGCTGGTAATATTTTTTGCTTAGATATTGCTTGGGTGACAAACGAAGGTATTTCCAGTTTTAAATTATTATTGGTAAAAGTAATTATCTTCTTTTTAGATTTTCTTTTTTTGACTTTTAAAACTTTCTTTTTATATATTCTTTGTTTTGCCAGCTTCGCCTTTCTCACTCGCTTAGCCTGTACCATTTTCTTTTGCGTATAAGCGATTTTCTGCTGTATAGAGATCAATTGCTTATTTTTTTCTTCTAGACTTTTTCTATCTTGCTTATTGAGCTCTCCGATTTCATCACATCTATCTTGATACCTTTCAGTGAGTTTTCCATCACAATCTAACTGGTCATCAGAGTTTTTTCGACTCGCAAGTGCCCTATGGGTATTTCCTATTTGATCTTCAAAGCGCTGAACATCATTTTGTAGCTCGTACAAATCATTATCAAGTTCATTTCCATGAGTAACTAAACTTAAGCTAGTAAAACACAGCATAAAAATTAATGTTTTTTGTAAAGTAAATATATTGACTAGAGAAAGTAAGTTAAACATATCGGATATTACAACAATCAATTGTTAACACAACTGTCCATGAAAGTTATTCATCATTCAGTATTGAAACCTTATCTGAATGATAACAATTAGATAAAAAAAAGGCTTCGATCGTAAAATCTGAAGCCTTTTTTAATGGAGGAGTCTTCGCAAGTTGAACCGTATTATATACGGTTTTGCAAATAAGGCACTACTTGTGTAGTAAGACC
>DAOWEO010000020.1 GCA_030638415.1 Bdellovibrionales bacterium
CTTCTTATCCTTCGCCGAAAAATCTTTCTTATCTTTAATCAGATTTTTAGCAAACTCAGACTGATATACCTGCTCCACCTTAAATGGCAGATATGGGGTTAACTGTGACTTTATTGTTTCAACTTCGGGTAGTTCTGGCATTGCTTGTAAATCCTTAAAATTATTAAAAAGAATGGGCCTAAAAAAGGCCCATTCCGACTAAATCCGACTGCTTCTAAAAATGTACCATTTTTCAAGCAAAAAGTGGAATGACATTGTCGAACTGAAAATCACTATTTTCTTCATTATCAGTTCTGGTATTTTTCTCTCTGATTTCCTCTTCGACTATATCTTCAAGAATAATTTCTCGAATATGTTTCATGATTTTTTCAGAAAATTCTTTTTTATCGTCTTCATTACATTTTGAAGTAAGTGCTTACTTACAACTTGAGAAAAAGCTGTCTCTTTTTCTCGTGCAGAGTGAGAAAACTTTTTCTTAAAGTCTGGAATAAAAACTTCTTTTAAGTACTTATTTGCTTCAGGAATATTTTTTACTTGAACGAAATTGAGCTCTGCAATTAGTCGGTCTTGTAATGTTTTGAAAAGTTTTTCTACACGCCCCTTGGCTTGAGGTGACGATGCTAAAATTAGTTTGATTCCAAGATGCTCAAGGGCTCTTGCTATTTGACTATTCCAATCTCGCTCTCACTTTTTTAATGATCCGCTGAGCTTGCCGATGGGATTTATCAATCATCAAGGAAAATTCAACAATACTCAGCCGTCCTTCAATAACGTTCATAGCGTGTCTGAAGATTTTTAATTCTTCTCTGCTCATAAATACACCGTCCATGGTCTACTCCTTAAATAATCGTTACTTAAGGATATACTTGATTAAAACATTTAGGACACAATCGGTGAAAAATAAAAATAGGACATAATCGCTGAAAAACTATAAATAACTAAAATCGTCTAAAATATTGAAATAAATTGCCGATACTAGAGAGAGGTATAATAGCTATATGAAAACTTATAAAAGTGTCATATTTTTTCCAATGCTTACTCTCTTATTGGTACTGATAAGTAGTTGTATTAATTTTGTCACATTTACTAAAGGTATTCCTGCCGCTCCATCAAGCCTAGCTCTAACCTCTCCAGAATCAAGTCCCAACTTCGACGAAACTCCTATTATCACAGTGAGTGGAGTACAAATAGGTGATACAATAAAACTTTTTACAGACTCATCCTGTACTGCTCAAACAGGGAGCCCCGCGATAGCTTCAGCAACAACTATCGTTATAGCAACTTCAGCTTTACCCGCAGCAACTTATAATTTTTACGCCAACTCCACAGGAGCAGGCGGAACAAGTAGTTGCTCCACTGCAACAGTTAACTATATTCTAATTTCCTGCCCAAATGGATATATTATGGTACCTGGAAATGCAACAGTCGGCGCACCTGATAACTTCTGCGTGATGCAATATGAAGCTCAAAATAGCGGAGGTAACCCTGCATCAGAGTCCTCAGGAGTTCCTTGGACAAGTATTAGCCAAGTCAACGCAAAGGTAGAATGCACAAGCCTTGGAGCTAGTTTCGACCTGATCTCAAATCCCGAATGGATCGCAATTGCCAGGAATATAGAAAATGTTGCGGCGAACTGGACAAGTAACATTGTTGGTCAGGGGTGCCTCAAGAGAGGAAATATAGACGGATTAAATGGCTGTGTCGGAGGAGACTCAAGCTATGATGGAGGTAGTCCTGATAATGTAGGATCAAGAACGAACTATAACGGCACAGCAGAACTTATTTTAGATAATGGCAACACCATTTTTGATTTCTCAGGAAATGTCTGGGAGTGGGTTGATTGGACTCTTGGTGGGGATCTCGAAACAGATATGACTCAAGCTAATCGAGCAAGTATTGATGGTACTCCAGAAGCTGTATACTTAGAACTATCAGCACTAAATTACTTTACGGCACATTCTCCGGTGACAGCACTTCTACCAAGTGATTCTACTTTTAATGCAGATCAAGGTATGGGTCGATACATTGCAGGAACTTCCGGTGGGGCTGCCATTCGTGGTGGTTGCTGGTACAGTTCAACGCACGCTGGTGTGTTCGCGCTTGCTTTGGATGATTTGTCCAGTGCGGCGGGCACAAACGGTGGGTTCCGCTGTGTCTTTCGGTTGCCGTAGACTTAAAATTTACAAACCGACTTAGTATAGTGGTGGAAAATACTCCCAGATAAAATAGCAATAGACATGGTCTGTTTTTATACTGGGCAGCCTGATTATAAGACCAGTTTCATGTAAATCTGTTCTAAAGATAATTAGTTAGCTCTGTTTTATTTGGCATATCGTTTGCTGTATCATCAGCATGAAACCGTCTTGTCCAAATTTATCTTGCTCTTCTTTTAGTGAAAATATCCATACTAGAAAAGATGGTTTCTACTCAAGAGAAGATGATAGTAGAACAATCCAGCGATATTACTGCAAACAATGTCGTAAACGTTTTTCAACCAGTACTCATACTTTAGAATATAATCAGAAAAAAAGACGAGTAAACATTCCTCTCCTCAAGCTTCTATGCTCAAAAGTAAGTATCAGACGTTCTGCACTCATTTTAGGTATCAATAAAAATACAGTGCTTGCAAAAACAATTTATCTAGCTAAAAAATCTAATATTGAAAACTCTTTTTTTCTTAATCAGCTCAAAGGGCCTATTTCTCACATACAGTTTGATGATCTAATAACCAAAGAACAAACAAAGATGAAACCACTATCAATAACCATTGCTGTTGATGTTAAGAGTCGAGCCATTCTTGCGATGAAGGTTTCACAAATTGGCGCCTTTGGGCATCTCGCAAAAAAAGCTGTTAAAAGATATGGTAAACGTAAAAATAATCATTTTAAAATATCTAATGATATGCTTGCAGGACTTACGACTATCATTGACAAAAATGTGTTAATAGAAACAGATGAACATAAGAGGTATCCTGATATCATTAAAGCTAATTTTCCCATGGCAACACATAAAGCCTATAAAGGCGAACAAGCTTGTGTTGTTGGACAGGGTGAGCTTAAAAAAAATGCAAATGATCCTCTATTTGTAATAAATCATACTTGTGCCATGCTAAGAGACAATGTTGGAAGTTTAGTTCGACGTTCATGGGGATTATCTCAAAAAGCATACATGCTTCAACATCACCTTGATATTTTTCAGTATTTTTATAATAAGATTTATTTAAAGCTTTAGTGAGTATGTTTAGAAAAAAAGACTGAAGCAGTATCCAATAATTCGATAAAGATTATAATAACGTTAAAGCTACATCAATCATGATAATAATAATGATATTTTACCACCAGCATTTTAGGACGGTTAGTAAATCTTCTGTCATTTGTTTTGCTTGCTTACTTAATTTCATTTAATAGCTCCTTCACTCTAGTAATAGATAAGTCGATCTCTTTACATGTATTGTTTACTCTCTCAGAGTATCTCAATCCGACTAACTCATGAACTCTCGTTAACTCCCGTACGCTCTAGGCGAAGTACTTTATTCTTTTTGTTTTATTATTGTTTTACCTAAGCAAAATCATCTTAATCACTATTTATTTAAAAATAGAAAACCCGAAACTACATTTAGAAGAATCTTTAAGAGAGGAGTTATTGTGAATAATACAATTGAATGTGGTCCAGAGGGAGTCGATATTGTTAGTACAAAGCACTTACTATTCTCCTTAGCAGAAGAAAACTACGGGATTGCTCTTTCTGTAGTTAAAGAGGTTATTGCGCTGACTCAAATTACTAGAATTCCTGATGTTCCAAAATATTTTTATGGACTTATTAACTTGAGGGGAACCATTATCTCTGTGATTGATATGCGTATAAAACTAAATATTCCACGAGTAGATTATGAGAATGGTAAAACCTGTATAATCATTGCCGAGATTGAAGAGTTTACTATTGGCTTTATTGTAGATGATATCTCATCTGTGATTAATCTCTCTGATAGGCAGGTTGAAAAAAATCTGCAGGTTGATGTAAGTTCAAATAAAGAATATGTCGCAGGAGTGGCTAGGCAAGAAGATCAAAGTCTCATTCTTCTTTTAGATATTAGTAAGGTGCTAAATATTGAAGAATTAAAATTAATCCGAAAATCAGTAAAAACAGAAAATCAATAGGGGAGTTTAAAATGAAGGGATTAACGGTTGGAAAAAAAATTACTTTTGGCTTTGTATTTATACTTTTTCTAGCAGTGATATTAGGGGGAACTGCAGTATATGAAATGGGCCTTATTAAAATAGATTCAGAATATCTTGCACAAGACTATGCTCCTGAAGTTGATATTATTGGAAGCTTGGAACGTAACTCTCGAAGGGTAATGTATGAAATGAGGGGATTCGGATTTACAGAAGACAAGGATTATCTAGTCTCTGCAAATAAGTGGAATGTTGTGTTACAGAAAAGACTTGCTAGTGCCAAAGAGCTTGCAGCTAAAACGACAATTTTAAAAAAACTGGGGCCTGCGCTTAAAATATTTGAAGAAAAAATTAACCACTATAAAAAATTAATTGGGCAGACAACAGAAGAGATCGCTAATATTTCAATTATTAGGTCTCGTATGGATAAGTCTGCAGGGGGATATCTTGAAGCAGCAAATAGCTATCTTGCCAATCAGAGTAAAAGTATGAAAAATGAGTTTAGCAATGCCACACTTTCTGTAGACAAAAGATTAGAGCGACTGCAAAAAATTTCTCTTATTAATGATATTATTGATATTGGAAATAATATTAGAGTTGCAAATTTTAAGGCTCAAAGTCTACGAGACCCAGAGTTGTATAAAAAGGCTATTGATGACTTTAGTAAAGTAAAAGTACTAGAACAAAAGATACTAAAAATAACGTTTAAAAAATCTGATAGGCAGGATCTTGCAAGGGTTTCTAATTCTGGCATGATGTATAAAAAAGCTATGGAAGATTTTCTGGTAAGCTGGAATTTGATTCAGTCACTAGGTAATCAAAGAACAGAGATTGGTGGTCAAGTTGTATTAGAAGCTGAAACGGTATCTCGTGCTGCAATTGATGGAACAAAAAGAATTGCAAATCGATCTATGAATAATACATCTCAAGCTAATCAGATCTTAATATGGGGATTGATATTAACTGTCATTATTGGAGTAGTACTTTCTTTTGTTTTAGTTCGAGGAATTACTGCACCAATGGTGAGAATAGGAAAATCTCTGGACACTATTTCGATGAATGTTGGAGGTGCTTCAGAAGAGCTTTCCAGTGCCTCGCAACAACTTTCTAGTATGTCGAGTGAGCAAGCAAGTTCAGTTGAAGAGACCTCAGCATCTTTAGAAGAAATTGAGGGGATGGTTGAAAATAATGTGAGTAATGCATCTGAAGCGGCTAAACTTTCTGAAAGTGTACGAGATCTTGCTGAAGAAGGTAATGAAAACATGGAGAAACTACAAGTTGCGATGGATGATATTTTGGAGAGTAATAACCAGCTTGAAGCACTGGTAAGGCTGATTGGTGACATTGGAGAGAAGACAAAGCTAATGGATGAAATTGTTTTTCAAACAAAGCTTCTCTCTTTTAATGCTTCTGTTGAAGCAGAGAGGGCTGGAGAGCATGGGCGAGGATTTGCCGTTGTTGCTCAAGAGGTTGGCAATCTCGCACAAATGAGTGGAAAGAGTGCAAAGGAAATTGCTGATATTGTAACTTCAAGTATCAAAGAGACTGAACGGATTGTAACCGAAAATAAGGCTAAAGTTGAAAATGGAAGTAAGTTAGTTGAAGTAACTGCAGAGAGCTTGAAAAATATTCAGCAGAATTCTGGAGTAGTTGTAAATGGTTCAACACAGGTTCTTGAAGCATCAAAAGATCAAGCAAAGGGGATTAAGCAGATAAATGTTGCGATGGTTCAGATCGATAAAGCAACTCAGGAGACAGCGGCAACAGCAGAAGAGACTGCAGCTTCTAGTGAAGAGCTTGCTGCTCAAGTGGACTCACTCAGAGAAGTTGTTACTGAACTTACGATGATGGTAGCTGGAAATGGTAATCCCCAAATGGAAATTAGCAGAAAAGTATCATCAGAATTTAAGAAAAGTGGCTCTAAAAAAGTGAAAGATATTTCATCAGATAATAGTTGGGAAAATTTATAAATAATAATAAGTAGGCAAATGGATACGAAAGAAGCGGTTGTGAAATACTACTTTAACATGGCCATAAATGAGTATGTGAAACTATAGATAAGATTTACATTTTTAGTAACTATTTTTTTTATTAGTTCAGTTCATACTAACTCAAGTTAAAACCAGCTTGGTGAGGATAAAATTAAATTTTCATTTATTGGAAATGCTAATAGTGAAATAATTCGTCAAAGTGTAGATCTCCTAGCGAAAGCTGGTCTGATTTATAAGGTCAACTCTACTCCACTGAATACCTGTCGCCTCTCCAATTCTTGTTGCTGTTAAGTATTGAAAGGTTGCTAAATCTTCAAAAGGATTTTTAAGTTCTTTTTTTAAACTAAAAAATGCTTCAGGTGTAATTCTCTTCCATGTGTACTTAGTAGAAGCCTTTAACTTCGGCTTATGATATTTCCAAGAAAATATACAAATAATAGTTTTAAGGTATGTATTTAAGGTCTTTATGTTTTTATTGTAATAGTAGACAAGTTCTAAAGTACATTAAAATGTCTCTTGTTGGCTATAGTTTAATATTGTGTTATAATATATATAAATATGTACCTTGAGGAGCTTAACTACTTAAATAGTCTTCTTATAATAGAGTCAAGGTGTGTAATAATGTACTTTAATGAAAAGAGGTAAAAGTGAGTTTTGCTCTAATAAATGATGGTCAAATAATGGATCGAATATCTGAAGGATGCCGAAAAAAAAGGCTTCTATTAAATATGACTCAAGAGGCACTTTCCACTAAGGCTAATGTATCGCTTAATACAATTAAGAAATTTGAAAGAGGAGAACCATTCAGTTTTAGGACCATTATAAGTGTACTTAGAGCTTTGGGGGAAATAGGTCGACTTCAAGAACTGATTCTTAATTTCGAGGAGTCTCCAGAAGAAATTTTTCTAAGGGAGCAGTCGTCAAAACCAGCTAGAAAAAGGGCAAGTCGTGAACGATAGAAAAGCCGTAGAAGTGAGATTATGGGATAAGGTTGTGGGCTATGTTGCCTTATCTCAAAGCGGTGTACCACAGTTTTCATATGATGATGATTTTAAAAGTGAGAGCTTAGAAATATCACCGTTGGAAATCTCAACTAAAACAACGATTGTATTTAATCAAAGTAGTAATGCAAACACATTTGCTGGATTGCCAGGAGTAATTGCAGATTGTCTTCCTGATAGATTTGGGATGAGAGTTATCAGAGACTTTTATAAGAATAAATACAAGTTAGAAGAACATGAAATTAATGTTATAAAAAAAATATTATATATTTCTAATAGAGCAATTGGGGCCCTTGAATTCTATCCCTCAATTAGTGATCAAGATGATAAACCTGAAGAACAATTTCTAGAAATACAAAGATTGAGAGATGAGGCTAAGAAGACTTTGGAAGGGAAAGCTGACTTAGTAACGGCTAAAATTATGAGAGTGGGCGGATCAGCAGGCGGTGCTCAAGCGAAAGCCTTAATAGATTACAATCCAGCTACAGAACAAATGAAGAATGGATTTGTAGAGGCTACACCTGGCTTTATACCTTCAATTATTAAATTTGATGGTGTTAGAGATGGAGATGAAGAAGGATGTTACGGTCGCTTAGAATACACATACTATGAACTAGCAAGAAAATGTGGAATAGAAGTGCCAAAAACATACTTACTAGAGGAGGAAACTCGTGCGCACTTCATAGTAGAGAGATTTGATAGAAATGAAAAAAAAGAAAAAAACTTTCACTATGCAAGCCTCTGTGGGTTATTAACCAAAGATTATATGCAAAAACATTCTTGTAGTTATGAGGAATACTTCCAGTTAACCTTATATCTCACCGAAAATGCCTCTCAAGTAGTAAGTGCTTTTAAGCGAGCTGTATTCAATATTATATTTAGAAATCAAGATGACCATACTAAAAACTTTGGATTCTTAATGAATAAAAAGGGTGGATGGAAGCTAGCTCCAGCATTTGATTTGAACTATGTATTCGATGGAGGAAATACAAAAACACACCAAATGAAGCTAAATGGTAAGGATGACAATTTTGAATATTCAGATTTTCTAACTTCAGGGACAGAAGTTGGAATTAAAAAATCTCAAATCAAAAAGATATTAAATGATACGTTATATATTGCTAATGAGTTCAAAGCTCTTGCATTTAAAAATGGACTTGAAGAAGACTTTGTAAATGGAGTATATGGAAGATTCAGATTAGACATAGATGTTAGCTAGATCTTTTATCTTTCCAAGGGGCAGCCTATTTCTCTTTTTTCTAAATCCTTGATTTTTCTACCCTATTTTTACTAATTTTTATTGTAGTTTTAAAAGACCCACCATTTATCGTGGGCCAGATGTTTATTAAAAATCCTTAGAACCTTTTTGCTCTTCAATGTCGCAGTCTAACAAGCAGAAGAAAAAATTCAAATATCTGATCTTTTAGAAAAGTGCTTCGACAACTTCAACCATGTCTTGTAGACTGGTCCAGCCTGTTCACATCGGACAGGAGGATTGCTTTAGCCTTTTTAATCTGAAATAAAAGGCTTAAGCTTAACGAAAATGTTATAGGTATTCATAGGATACTTTCTGGAGTTTATCATGAAAACAATACTTCTTATTATTTTAACATTAACTCTCTCAATCAGTGCACAAGAAGAGGTTTCTAAAAAAGTAACAGCTTCAGCTGGTATAGGTTATCGAAGTACCTCTTGGTATAAGTGGGAAAAGAGTTGGGAGACAAGAACATCATATGATACTGAAACTTCAACTCACACAATAATTGAAGGGGATATTACAATTCCTAAGATCTCGACGCGTATTGGCTTTAATCTTCAGCACGAAAGTGGAAGTCTTGATAAGGTAAAACAGTATTCAGGATACATTGGTTATAAAAATATTAAAATAAAAACAGAGCGTGGAAAATTTGCAGGAAGTATTAATTATTCAGGACCTGTTTCAGCAGAGCAATCTGCCAATATGAACTATGATCAAGTTTACACCTATACTGAACTAAGTTTTAACATCCCTCAACTTCCATCAGGATCAGATCCCGAGTTTGACTATATGGGATTTCGCTACACTAAGTGGAATCTTCCATCTCTGGTCTATCTAGTTCAAGAAGGAGGATCTTATCACGCTGTTCTTGATGGTGATTTTCAAACTGAATTCTATACATTTTTTATTGGAAAAGACTCCTTTACTCGTGACTTACTTTATAGTCCTGAGAAATGGAAACCAAGTTGGGCCAAAATGATCTCTTATACCCTGGGTGCTGGTTACGGGTCATCAAAACATGGAGATAAAGCTATTCGAGCAGCAAAATCCATTTATGGACTAACCGTAACAGAAAAAACTAATGCAATTATAGCAGGACATATTTCTGGTCAGTTTGGAGTGATGTATGGAATCAAAGTATATGATGCAAAAATAATGATAGGTCTTGGCTATGATGCAAATTTTCTATTTCTTGGAAAGTCACCATTTAGCCACTTTGATGTACCAGCTGATGATAGTGGTAGGGCAGACATGAGTACCTTCCCAATGTTCATCTATCACGGACCTATACTAAGGGTTCATGGAACTTTTTAATTAGGTATTTTATTCAGGAAAAATAGACTTGTGAATAATATAACTGAATGTGGTTTAGTGTAGTTTCCTGTAACAATTAGACGAGAGAGATAGACTAACTAATTGAAGTATCGTGTGTTTAGTTTTACCGGAATTTAAGGCATTAGAGGGAAGGTCAAAAGATCAGCTGGTTAATAAGTATTGATCTAAGGAGAAAAGATAGAGACTTGATGGAAACTATAGAATTATCTCGGCGAGTGTACCTGTCGCTGCTAGTCTGTTTTACTATGATTTATGGTGGTCTATTGTTACTTGTAAATTAAGCTTTTAAAGTTGAATAAGCGTTATCTCTATTTCACGATCAGGGACAGTCACAGTACCAGCTACTGTCGCAGTACTCATGTAGATTGAAGACTCTGCATAAAAAATTACAGCTTGTCCAAGTTTTAGATATCTTCGCTCTGATTCACCAGGAGAAGCATAATACTCATTTATAGAAAATACTGAGTTTCCCATCAAAGCACTATGATATTCATTTGAAAAAACATCTGTAAGATTAGAATAATTATTATCAGGTAAGCTACCTGATATATTTACCACTTTAGTCATTATTGCAAAAGTACTTTGAGCATAACAGTCTGTACCATCACAACTAAAACTGATAAGGTCAAAGTTAGCATTTCCCTTAATACGAATTTCATACCAGCCAGCTGCAGGAACTTCATAGTAACTATAGCTACCTGTTGACGTAATTTTGGTACTATCTGTATTATTGGTTTCTTTTAGGTCTGTATCAGATATAGTTATATAAGCAGAGTCTAATAGTAACTTATCAAAAAATCCGCAATCACCACCATTATAAGATAGTCCCATACATATCACACCGCTATCAAAGGAATAACTCATAGCAGGTAGTGTTGTTTGTAACACAATACGACCAGCAACTTTTTCAAAATTAGAGTTCATCTCACTTGCAGA
>DAOWEO010000142.1 GCA_030638415.1 Bdellovibrionales bacterium
AGAGACAATTTAGATTTTAAAGAGTTTCTCTTATTACTTTTAGATGATGAAAAACTTTATCGTCAAAATAGAAGATCGGAGATGCTAAGGAGGAGGGCTAAATTTAATGACAGTGTTGCATTAGAGGACTTTGATGTAACTTCCAAGCGAGGTGTAAATAAATCAATGATTAAGCGTCTTGCAAGCTTGCACTTTATAGAACTCAAAGAAAATATAATTTTGACAGGAGTTACTGGAAGTGGAAAAAGCTATTTAGCGCAAGCTATTGGCCAGAAGTGTTGCCTTGACGGAATTGAGAGCTTATTTCTACCTGTTAATAAACTTTTTAAACAAGTTCTTGAAGCAGAGGTCGCTGGAACTTATCTTAAACTTTTAGAACGTATCAGAAAAGTTCATCTTATTATTTTAGATGATTTTGGACTACGTAACTATAGTCATTCAGAAGCAACTGTTCTCTATGATATTTTAGAAGAACGCTATCGCAAGGGATCAGTTGTTGTGACTTCACAGGTAAAGCCTGCTGGTTGGAAAACTCTTTTTGAAGATGAAGTTATTGCAGATGCAATTACAGATCGCCTGACATCATGTTCACATATTATTGAATTAAAGGATGGATCTTATCGAAAAAATCATCGTCCTAAAGAAATAATTGAATGTAAGAAATAGGTGGTATATTATAAAAATAGCAAAAAACTAGGATTACTGCTGGTACACTTTGCTGCGATTACCCCGGTACACTTTCATGCGATCGGACATCATTCCAAACTTCTTTGCCAAAACTAACGAATCAGTGACTGCCCCAAAAGGCGTATCTCGAATCCAGACATCTCCCATAATGTGCTTGCTAACTAGATCCTTTAACCGTGGTGGTCTAGTTTCAAAAGGTATTTCAAAATTTTCCATAATTGAAGTTCTTTAAGTAATTCTCTTTTCATGTAACCACCTTTAATATAACGAAAAAGTACTAAAATAGACCAACTTCTAAGCAAAAATGTACTAAAACTCAACTATAATATTATGAAAATGTACCAAGACTCAACATAATTTTAAGACTATCATTTTTTACAGGTATCGATTGCAAGCCTTATCCATTATTGGCGATAACTATTCGTTTCTTCAATCTTCTTGAGCCTTTCTTTAATCTCAGTAATTGCCTTGTCGTATTTCGTATTGTTTTTATAGAGCACAATAAGATTTTGTTCGATCCTTTTTTCAAAATTTCCAAATTTCTCCATAGGTTTTCTTTGAGATAGCTCATTGCTTACTCTAAAAACTTATCTATCTTGGTAATGAAAAATGGAGGTACATAGCACATATCAAACCTCAGAGGACAACTGTTATTTCCAATACGAACAGTTGTAGAAATTTGATCTCTCCATTTTGTTCTGAATTTAAGATCGATTTTAACACCTGAATTTAGTTTTTTTCTAGCAACGAACTGAAAAAGTGATTTCATTTTTCCTGTTGCACCAGACTTGACCTCTATGGGAATAATTTTACCAAGGTGTTCTAAAACAAAATCGATTTCAGCACTTGCCCCTTTTTTTTCATTTAGCCAGTAGTAAAGATCTTGTTGTTCATTTAAAAAGCGTTGTGATCTTAGATGCTGGGCAATAAACTGCTCAACCATGATTCCTTTTGTCATAAGCTCTTCACCGCTAAATCTAAAGAGAGTGCTAAAGTCTAAATCCATAGCAGCATTCATCAATCCGACATCTAAAAAGTAGAGCTTCATAGTAGAGGAGTCCACTTGTGAAAAAAGGGGAAGCTTTGAAGAGTTTGTATAAAAACATGTTCTGATCAGATGGGCCTGATTTAAAACATGAATAGCATCTTTTATTACCTGGCTGTTGGTATTGGCAACGTCACTAAATTTAACCTTATGACCTATGTGTGAAAGTGCATAGTCAAGTGTGTTGGAGACGTAGTGTGCAAGCCTTGAACGTTTTGAATATTTTGGAATATCCTGTCTGTACGTCATGAGTATTGATTTTTGAACAGTTCTTACTTTATCGAAATCAGATGTTGTGACAAAAGTTTGAACCGCCTCGGGCATACCTCCAACATAGAGGAATTCTTTAAAGTGAGTAAATAGGCGCTCATAGAAACTTTGAGGAAAAACTTCTAAATCAAAGCTATCAAGGAAGTTTAATAGCTGTGTCTCTCCAAGGGCCAGAAGAAACTCTTCAAAGTCCATAGGTTCTATATTGAGGTAATCAACTCTGCCAACCGGAATACTAATATTTTCTTGCTCAAGGGTTAGCTCTAGTAGTGAGCCAGCAGCAATAATAGTGAATTCTCTACTATCCTCATAAAAGTAGCGTAGCTTTTCAATGGCAGTAGGGCAGTTTTGAATTTCATCAAAAAATATAAGAGTGTTTTTACCTATTTTTTGCGATGTTTCTAACTCTAGTTCCTTAAGCAGATTATCAAGCCTAAAATTTCTAGGGTCTCTAAGTGAGGAAAGTGTAGTATTTTCAAAGTTTATCTCAAGTAGTTCCAGGCCCTGTGCTTCACAAAATAGAGTAATAAGTGTTGATTTTCCTACTTGTCTGGCACCACGTAGCATCAGTGGTTTTTTATGAGAAGAATTAAGCCACTCCTGAAGCAACTTTTCATATTTTCGTTTCATTAGACTCCCCTTTATTAGTTGATTATACCATATTATTAAAGATACCGGTAAATTTGTAAAAAAAAGATTAAAAATAGGGTGTAAATTATAAAAAATACCTTTATTAGAGGTGAACTAAACAAAATCTATCACCTTCGCTGGCGAAGGTGAAACATGTGTTTTCAATGAGTTTGGTAATATAGCTCTGATTTACATTAATCTATTGTCTAGCTGTAATATGGAGTAAAGATTTTTTTCTGGATATTATTGATGATTTCTCTTCTTTAAATTTTAATTTAGTTTCAGCTAGTTGAGTAATCAGTAATTTCTCAATTACATATAGTACAGCTTCTATACTATGATTTTGTATAACCGTCCTATCTTGCTTGAGTATAACAGGCTTTATTGCCAATGTTCTATTCCAAATTCTTGCATTATGGCAACATAGGTTTCTAACATAGGATAGTGTATGCATCCATGATTCGAGCAATTTTACATTAGTGCTGAATTGTTTAGCAATCTCGATCTTATGCTCTCTGGTTGCTAAGTTTTTATAAAGCTGTGACAGAGTTCCAAAGCTTGCTTTGTAAATATTTCCATAAATAAAAAAACCCGCCAAAAATGCGCATTATCTCCGAAAAGAAAAGAGGCGAGGCGGGTATGTTAAAAACATTATATCATAAAAACTTATTTTGGCCGTAAATATATTAAAATGTGATGCAAATATTTCAAAACTAAAACAGAGTCACTTTGTCATCACTTAAATCAAAGAACCAGTAATATAGCTCTTCAAAATAAAAAAAGGGGAGGTTATTTCTAGATAAGAATCTTTAGGCGATTTTCTATTAGTTCAGTGTAATTATTCTGATTTTCCTTAGAAAGAAAGCTTTTCTCAACAACTGTTCTAAAACTTGTTGTTGCTAATAGTAGATCTTCTAAAATTTTGTTTGAGTTTTTTTTAGATATCTGTAGAAGATCATTCGGCAGATGTGAGGTGAGATTTTTTTTTGTGAAACTTCTTTTCCTTCCTTTTAGAGGTAGTGCGCTCTCCTCTTTAGGATTATGCATAGCAATAGTAGTGTTTAAATAATCGTAAGCAGGTGCTAGCTTATAGACACCATCTGTCTCTAAAAGTGAATAATTTTTTAAGTGCATGTCTTCATTACCGATGATGAAGTTAAACAGGAATCTTCTATAAAACTCTAAGACCTCTACCTTGGGGAATGTTGCGAACCTATAGATAGTTTTGATTACTTGCTCTACGCTTGAATCATATTTAGTGTCACGTGTTTTAGATTGAAGCTGGGCAAAGTCTTCAAGAGCTCTCTTTTTTCCTCTCCCGTAGCGATCAAATCTTTTTATAAAATAGCTTAGTTGGTTGTCTGTTGATCTTACTAGTCCGTGCGTGGGCACAGTTATTCCAGCTATTGATGCTAGATGCATAGTTAAATCTTCATTCTCTGGAAGTTGTTCAAATCTGTCATTTTGAGGTTTTATTATATATGTACCACCAGTATCTACAATTTTAAAAATGCCCTCTGCTACGCTGAGAATTACACTTAATTTTTCTTGAACCCCTTGGATAGACATTTTGCTTGCACGTTTTGCAGATTCAATTTGCTGCTCCTTGGTACTATATGGAAATATTTTCATCTCTTTAAGACTAGGAGATAGCTTCTTTAACGCTTGAGTATCATACTCACCTGACTTGATACTATTATAACTAAGAAGGCATTTACTCATCTAGTACCCCTTGTGCTGTTACGTTTCCAACTAAGTCTTGACCGACGACTAGCAGTTGTTTGAAGTAGTCGTTTTTATCAATTTTATTTTCCTTAATAAGAATTTCCAGTCGCATGCCCTCTGGAAGAAGTCCTTCAAAAAAAGAAGGAAAATTTTTAAAATATATAGGATCTTTGCCAATTGGAATGGTTAGTGAGACGGCAGTGCCTTCATAGTTTTGAATGTAGGTGAAATTAAATCCATCAGAAAGTTTTTCTAAAACTCCTGCATGCATAGTATTTACAAAAATATTTGCTTTTTTCATAAATTAAGATCCTTAACTGATTGCTCAACAAGCGGGCCCTCTAAAGCAAGTGATATATTTAGCGCCTCTAGTATGGCCGTTAATGTAGTTAGCTTTATGGTTTGCTTCCCCTTTTCAAGATCAAATATTACTGTTTTTCCGACAGCCGCAATCTCTGCTAGTTCTAGTTGAGTTAGGGATGCTTTTTTTCGATGATATTTTACAATATCCCCAAGATTACTATTTTGGATAATCATATTTACCTCTTTAGCAGTATAATACCACGAATTGAGTATATTTTTTGATAAAAGATGATTTTATACTGCTTAGACAGTAAAAAGGTTCTTATTGGTAATCAAAATTTCTTTTTTCGCTATATTTACCTCTATAACAGTAAATTATCACTCTTAACGATCTCTGCAGTCATCTGCTCGATAGTAATTTCGATTGCACTGTATACTCACACCTCTTAACCATCTAAGATACAGGAGTGTTACTTCTTCATTGGAGATAATATGAGTAAAGTTTCAAGAAATGAACCATGTCCTTGTGGATCTGGAAAAAAATATAAGAAGTGCTGTCTTGGAAAGATATTATCTTTTTCTAATAAAAATAACTTTGATGGAGATGAGGTCAATAGTTCTAATCAATTTTTAGAAATGGTAGATAGTGAATTCGAAATGAGTGAATTTGCCTCTCTAGAAGAGATGAATGAAAAGCTTGGTCAGCTTAGTCAGAATTATAATGAAATGCCTCAATTATCGTTCCTAGGGGTTTCTCCAGAGCAGATGAGGGTAGTTCTATCGTCACTTTTTTCTTTTGATAATATTTTATTAAAATTTGAAGGTGCTTCAGAGTATGACTTTATGCAAGTTCCAATATTGTATCAGGCAATATATTTTCTAAACAAACTAAAAGATGTTGGGGAGTTGAAGGCCACTAAAAAAGGTAATTTACCTAAGGCATTTGTCATAGAACTTTATGAAAAGTTTTTTACAGAGGGAAGGTATGCTAGAAAGCCTCATAAAGAAGATGATCTTCCACAAGCGACGCGGCTGAAATATCTATTAGATCTGGCAGGATTAGTTAAAAAGAGAAATGGAAAATTCTCTCTTACAAGAAAAGGGCTGTTGCTGATGAAGGGTCAAAAGCTGGCAAAGCTCTATGAAGTTATTTTTCTAACCTATGTAAATAAATGGAATTGGGCTTACTCTGATGGGTATCCAGACTTTCCTCTATTTCAAAAAAGTGCCTCTTTTAATTTTTTGTTGATTAGTAGAAAGTGTAATGGTTGGATCTTAGACAGTGAACTTGGAAAACATTATTTTGATGCCTTTCCCAATTTGTCGGATGAGGCAGAAGTGACTGCTTACTCTACGCCTGAGGATCAGGTTATTCACTGTTTTACACATCGATTTTTAAAAGGAGTTTGCATCCCTTTAGGGCTATTGGAATTTAAGGAAGAGCGAGTTAAAAAAGGTGATTATTTTGAATGGTTAGAATATTATAGACCAACGGATTTATTTTTGAACAATTGGAAATTTAAGATAAAATAATTCAACAACCAATCCAATCAACGGAGGATGGATCAGTTTTTTTACAAATTGCCATTAGGTGCTGAGCATTCTTTTTTGAACACATTCCTTCACCAATCTCTTCGCTAATAAGAGCGAGTAGATCATCAAAGTCATCATCATCTCCTTCTAGAGTCCATTTGTTGCTTTCTAAAAAACTATCCATAATCATATGGTGAACATTTTCTGGTGGACCTAAAATATCCATTAATGCTGAGTACTGTGTACCTGTTAAAGAAATTTTCATTATTTAATCCGATCTCATTATTGTCAAATTTTAATATTACTTTATATACTGCCTAAGGCGAGACTGAGTCAAGACGAAAGAAGGGCTAGTCCAAATTTGGGCCTTGTAGATGTTCTTCTTTGCATCTATCAACAGATCGCAAAATTGTTTTATGCACAATCCCAAACTTCTCAGCTAAAACTAAAGAATCAGTCACTACACCGAGTACATGGCACTTTACTGAATAAGGAATGACTTAGGATTTGTAATAAAATCAATATAATTATCTCTTGTAATAAATAATGCTTTGGCATGTGGGTATTTTTTTTGAAATTCCAGAATGCCTTTTGGTGATTTTTTCCGGCCAGATTTTACCTCTATAGCAAAGAGAGTTTTATTATAGTTTATGACAAAATCTACTTCAGCCTTTCCCTCTCTCCAGTAATATAATTCCGTTCCATTAATTTTAACTAGGGCAGCTCCAACACTTGATTCAAAATTCCAAGTACTCTTGTCTTCTTCACCGGGCTGATAAAAAAGGTTATAAAAACAAGGTGACATTAAAATAATTTTTGGTGAGCTTCCTTTTTTGACAAGTTTTTTTATTGAATATTTGTAAATAGTTTTAATAAGCAGTGCAGACTCAAAGAGTTCTAGATAACTTTTAACAAGGTCTATATTTCCTTTGTCTTGAATTTGTCCAAGAAGTTTATTATAGCTGATTTCTTGAGCGGGGAAGGAACAAATAATTTCAAATGTCTGTCGAAAAAGTGCAGGGCTTTTTACTTGGCGAAAAGCAAGAATATCTTTCATAATGACATTTTCTAAAATACTAAGTTTAAGATAATCTTGAAATCTTGGTGGGTCATTAAGAAATTGGTACGAGGCCGGGTAGCCTCCAACTTTCATAAAAGTATCTATGGTCATTGGGGACAGGGAATTAGTTTCAACATAGTCCCAATGATATGCATAGGTAAGTTCATAGCGTCCTGCCATACTTTCAGATAATCCTAATATTAAATTAAGGGAACTTGAGCCTGTGAGTATAAGCTTTATATTAAATGGGTTGTTATCCCAGAGCTGTTTAACTTTAGATTGCCAGTTCTCAATTTTTTGAATTTCATCAATAATAAGCAAGCAATGATTATCAGGCCTAGAAGCTTCTTGCCATTGCAGATCTATCCAATTCAGATCAAGTGGATTTACATTATCTGCACTCACATATTGTGAGGGCCCTTTGTACTTTTCGAGCAGGGATTTTAATCCAGTGGTTTTACCAACCTGTCTTGGCCCTATGAGAACCTGAATTAGGGGTTTTTGTTCATTAACTCTGCTAAGTAATACATTTTCAAATTCTCTATTTATTTTCATCCTAACCTCATGGCTGATTATACCATAGATTCTTTATTTTGATAGATGGGTCTATTAAAAATTGTAGATAGACCTATAATTTTAAATAATTGAATTATATCTAGGTGTTCAGGAGTAATTTAATAGCCGTTAATCGGACATTATCAGACTGTTCTGTGTTTAATTTCGGTATAAACAAAATTTATCAGCTTTCCACAAGGAGATGCAAGCCTTATCCATTCTTGGCGACAACTACTCATTTTTTTCAATCTTTTTGAGCCTCTCTTTAATCTCACTAATTGCCTTGTCGTACTTAGTATTGTTTTTATAGAGCACAATAAGATTTTGTTCGATCCTTTTTTCAAAATTTCCAAAAGTTTTTGAGAGGTGATCGTTATTTTTAAGTTCCATCATAAGGTTTTCATTTTTTAAAACAAAACGTCGCAAGTAGGTAAATGCTCTGGCAATAAAAACTCCCATC
>DAOWEO010000168.1 GCA_030638415.1 Bdellovibrionales bacterium
ATTGGTGGGCCGTGACGGGATCGAACCGCCGACATCTACCTTGTAAGGGTAGCGCTCTCCCAGCTGAGCTAACGGCCCATTGAAATGGTTCAATCAAAATATTAAAATTCAGGGCAAGTGTCAAGAATAAAAAGGCCCTCTTTTTCAAGAGGGCCTCTGTATTTACTAATTTATTTAACTTTAATTAGCCATTCCACTCATTGCCTTAGGGAGTCCACTTGACTCTACAACCTTCAGCCCTACAACTTTCATGAACTCTTCTGCATTTGAAAGATTAAGAGCACTTCTCAGTACCTCTTCCGCATGCTGACAACCAATAACTTCAACCCCTGACTTAATTTCATTAGGAATTTCAGCGAGATCTTTTAAGTTCTTGTGTGGAATAAGAATTTTTGTAACTCCTGCTTGTTTTGCTGCAAGAATCTTCTCTTTTAGACCACCAATTGGAAGCACACGACCTCTAATTGTAATTTCTCCTGTCATCGCCACATTCTGCCATACAGGAATTCCTGTAATGGCTGAAGTCAGAGCCGTTGCCATAGTTACACCAGCACTTGGTCCATCTTTAGGAGTTGCCCCCTCTGGAACGTGAATATGAATATCATGCTTCTCGTACCACTCTGGCCCAATACCCAAACGGTCACTGATTGTTCGTACGTAACTAAGAGCTGCTTTAGCCGACTCTTGCATCACGTCACCTAGTTTACCCGTAATTTGAATTTGCCCTTTTCCAGGCATCGTCACTACTTCAATGTTTAGTAACTCTCCACCAACCGAAGTCCATGCAAGTCCATTTACCAGACCTACCTGTGGTGTCTCTTCAATATCTGTACCATCAAATCTAATCGGTCCAAGATACTTCACCATCTTAGCATGAGTAACATTAAAACTTTTTCCTTTTTTAACTCCATCAGAGACAACCTCTGTTGCAATTTTTCTAGCAATGGTATTGATGTTTCGTTCAACACCTCGAACACCACTCTCTTTAGTATATCCTTGTACAATCTGCATAAGTGTCTTATCACTTACTTTTACTGGATAATCAGTCAGTCCATTATTTTCTACTGCCTTGCGAAGAAGAAACTTTTTTGCAATTTGCAGTTTCTCAAAAGGTGTATAACCTGAAACAGAGATAATTTCCATTCTATCACGTAGTGGACCAGGAATACTTGAAAGATCATTCGCAGTCATGATAAACATTACTTTTGAAAGGTCATATTCAGACTCAATATAATGGTCAGTAAAATTCTTATTTTGCTCAGGATCTAGAACTTCCAGCATCGCTGAAGCTGGATCTCCTCGCATATCAGAACTCATCTTATCAATCTCATCTAAAAGAATAAGAGGATTTGATGTCTTAGCCTTTTTCATGGCCTGAATAATTTTTCCTGGCATCGCGCCAACATAGGTTCTTCTATGCCCACGAATTTCAGACTCATCACGAACACCACCCAGTGAAATTCGAACAAAGCTTCGATCAGTTGCTTCAGCAAGTGACTTTGCAATCGATGTTTTACCCACCCCTGGAGGTCCAGCGAGACAAAGAATTGTCCCTTTGCCATTATCTCCAACAAGGGTTTTAACGGCGAGGTATTCAACGATTCGATCTTTTACGTCTTGAAGCCCATAGTGATCTTTATCTAAAACGTCGCGTGCATTATTGACATCACTATTATCTGCAGAAAATACATTCCATGGAATACCCAACATCCAATCAATATAATTTCTCACAACTGCTGACTCGGCTGACATTGGAGACATTGACTTTAACTTTGAAATCTCTTTTGCAACTTTCGTTCTGATTTCATCAGTAATATCAAGCTTAGCCAACTTCTCTTCCATCTCTTGAATATCAGTTTTACTATCGTCTTTTCCACCAAGCTCTTTTTGAATCGCATTCATCTGCTCATTTAGGTAGTACTCTTTTTGAGATTTTTCCATCTGAGATTTTACTCTAGTACGAATTCTCTTCTCTACTCCTAAAATTTCAATTTCAGTTTGCATCTTTTTTAAGAGCAGCTCTAAGCGATCTGCAACATTTATGGCATTAAGTACTTCCTGCTTCTCTCCAATTTTCATTGTAATATGAGCAACAATAATATCTGCGAGTCGTGAAGGCTCTTTGATAGATGAGATACTCATAAGTAGCTCAGGTGGTATTTTTTTATTCACTTTCACGTATTGCTCAAAGACAGTTTTGATACTACGAATTGTAGCTTCAAGCTCAACGTTAGAATCCGTTTCCGAAACGCACTCTTCTACCTCTGCCCAATAACCATCCTCTTTCATAAATAAGTTATCAATACGACCACGATACTTACCCTCGATTAATACTTTTACAGTATTATCTGGTAACCTGAGCATTTGGATAATATTAACAACTGTACCAATAGAGTAGAGATCATCCTTTTCTGGATTCAAAACACTCGCATCTTTTTGAGTCACAAGAAAAAGCTCATTACCCGTTTTAGCAGCTTCCTCTAAAGCAGCAATAGACTTCTCTCTCCCCACAAATAGTGGAACTACCATATGAGGAAAAATAATCACATCCCGAAGAGGTAAAAGTGGAAATTTCTTTGATGTATTTGTCTTTACAGACATAGCACCTCCTGCGCCTTTAGGTTTGTCCGTTTTACTATCGACATCCTGTCGCTACTTAGTAAAACCCTTATCTTATTTTGGCATAAAATTGACTCAAACGTTTAAAAATTTAAATGGGGAAATAAAATCCTAGAACTTTTTTATTTAAAATAGAATGAGTTTTTGTTAGATTTTCAGCTGAAAATAAAAAAAACCCCTCCATTTAGAGGGGCTTTTTTTATTAAACACTATATCCAGAGGGTCTAAAGGAAGTTATCAAGCCCTATATTTGTAATGAGGGTTGAATCTTCTCCTCTACAACTACTATTTTCACAGTAATTTGGCTTGTAACAGTCATTGTAACTATTATACAGGTAGTCAGTATCTCCTCTAACCAAGATTCCTTCTACTTCTCCAGTATTTCCGTTAAAGACGGCAGATCCAGAGTTACCGCCAAAAGTATCAAGATTAGCAGTAAAAAAAACATCATTAATACTTCTTACATTTGCTCCAGCAGCTATTTTAGTTGGAAGTCCAGTAGGATGTCCAATTACAACAAGAGGAGTCCCTGTTTTTAATTTACCTTCCGTTCTGAATTTCAGTGGTGCACGTCCTGTAACCTTACGATCTAGTTTGATAATTGCAAAATCATTAGCAGTATTCTCATCAAGACTCTGACTCAATATTTTCTTACAAGAATATACTGAAGAAGTTTCAACCATGCTTGCATCATCTCCTGCATACTTTACTGCAAAGTCGAATACCCACTTAGAGTTACGACAGTCACCAGAACTTTGCATACAATGACCTGCTGTTACTAGAATATCGTCACCAACAAGAAATCCTGAACAGTTTGCGGGAATCATTTGAGCAGCAAATAGCTCACTAGAACAAACGCCATACCCAGCAAGAGTAGGAGCCTCTATTTCAACAATATCACCATTAAAAGATAGATTATCGTTACTAATCATAGCTGCAGTAGATAGTGCCAGCTCCTTGTACATTGTATTCGTACTCTGGTAATAATCGAGTCTATTATCCTCACCATATACCACTTTATTCCTAGCACTAACGCCTTGTGCTATAATAAATATAAATACTAAAAAAATAATTCCTTTCATTTTCAATCTCCTTATTGAAGTACTGTATAACTTCTATCCCGTACTAAAAAGGAAGGGTACTGACAAAAACTTACATAAAATGAAAGAAAGGACGATGATGTCCTAAAGAATAAGAAAATCTACTGTTGGTCGCTACTCATAAGGTGAACCTTTTTGGAATCTTGTTTCATAAACTCAGATACAGCTGCGACACGAATATCTAATTCAGCCTTTTTCAACGGCTTAATGCTGCTAATAGTATCATCATCCTGTGAAAGGCTGAACACTGAGTATCCTCCAAGATAGATGTTATATAGCTCAAATGAATCATCACACTCCATTTGGTCGTACTTAAAAAGGACTTCTAAAACTTTATTTTTTAAGTCTTCTCTAAAATTATCACGTTCAGAATTTGGAATTTTAGAAATAATATTTAACGAAAGAGAGGCAATCTCTTTTTGATACAAGTTAACTTTTAAGGCATCAATAAAACTATGTGTCGCTTCACGCTGTAATCGAACATAATCAGGACTAGTGCAGTCTTGTTGCCTTTTAACGATAAGACCTTCTGTCTCCTTGGCAACAATCTGTCCATCATCACTAAAATCAAGTAGTCCCATTTTGAGTAGGTCATTAATTATTTCTAAAATTTCATCCTCTTTAAAATCAATAAAAGAAGATTTCTTAATCAACTCCAGTGACATCCCTTTTCCTAGCATTGCAAAAGAGTACAACACTGAGTGTTTCCAAGTAGTATGCATAGGAATTATATCTCTTTGAGGTTCTTTATACTGCTTAGATAATATCGAGTTTAGAAAACTGTCTAGGATTTGATCTCTTTTTTGATCGCTAACATTTATTTTTCTTAACTCTACAAGCACAGCAAAAAAATCTGACTGCTCCTTAGAGAATTCAAAATACTTATTTAATTTCTTACAAATTTCTTGATTTGGAGAACGAAGTCCTTTGGAAATTTTTCGTAAAAGACTCGGGTCTTTAATATCAAGTTGACGTGCCCATACGTTATAAGACCAGCCCTTATTTTGCTCTTTTTTGTACTGAACAAAGTCCTTTAAGAACTCAACATAATCTTTGTAATCAATAATTGATATTTGCATTACACCCTCTCTCCTAGAACAGAGTAAGAAAATATTGATAAAGTGTGAATAAGAATAGTGAAACGTGTAAGGATTACATAGTATAAACAGGGGTATAAATACCCCTGTTTTATTAATTTTTGATAATTAGGTTATGCAACAAAGCCTTTTGTAGTTGGTTCTACCGCAACCTTCCGCTCTCCTTCGATAAGCTTAGGAGTTGCCTTTCCTAAAATTGCATCTTTACTAATGATAACTTTATTTACTTTATCATTAGACGGTAGATCATACATTAGGTCCAACATTGTCTGCTCTAATATTGTCCGTAGTCCACGAGCTCCAGTTTTTTTCTCAAGCGCAATTTTAGCAACTTCAATCAACGCATCTTCTTCAAAGGAAATTTCAATCCCATCAAGTTCAAATAATTTTTGGTATTGCTTAATAATGGCATTCTTAGGCTTAGTTAAAATAGCCACAAGAGCCTCTTCATCAAGTTCCTCTAAAAGTGCATTCACCGGAAGACGTCCAATAAATTCTGGAATCAATCCAAACCTTGAAAGATCTTCTGCTTCAATTCCACCAAGTTTTTCGACAACCGATTGTTCATCACTCGTCCCTTCCGAAATAAGGCCCATCGGTCTTTTTGTCATTCTTTTTTCAATAATTTTATCAAGGCCAACAAAAGCTCCAGCAACAATAAAAAGAATATTTGAAGTATCTACCTGAATAAATTCTTGCTGAGGGTGCTTTCTGCCACCTTTAGGTGGAACTGCCGCGACAGTTCCTTCAATAAGTTTTAATAATGCTTGTTGAACACCTTCACCTGATACATCACGAGTAATCGAAGCATTTTCAGATTTTTTGGCAATTTTATCAATCTCATCGATATATACAATACCACGCTGAGCACGCTCAACATCATAATCACAATTTTGTAAAAGAGTTAGAATAATATTTTCAACATCTTCTCCAACATATCCTGCTTCAGTCAATGACGTAGCATCTGCAATCGCAAAAGGTACATTCAAATATTTTGCTAGCGACTGGGCGATAAGAGTTTTACCACTTCCAGTAGGACCAGCAAGTAAGATATTGGATTTTGCAAGCTCAATACTATCGGACTTTTTCCCCTTGGTAAGACTAGAATAAGAAATTCTTTTGAAGTGGTTATGAACCGCAACAGAAATAATCTTTTTGGCACGAGACTGCCCAATAACGTATTCATCAAGATGATCTTTTATCTCATGTGGCTTAGGAACATTATCCGATACTCCCGTATTTGCAATTTTACTAGAATCTTCAAAAATAATATCATTGCATAGTTCAATACATTCATCACAAATATAAACTCCTGGCCCTGCAATTAATTTTTTTACCTCTTTTTGAGATTTCCCACAAAAGTTACAGTGTAGTGCTGTCCCTGTTGCTCCTTTACTCTTTGCCATATCGTACCTAACCTTTCCCAAGTTTTCGTTTTATAATTATTTCTTTTTTATTTGTCTTTTTTCAATAATTGCATCAATAATACCAAGCTCTATTGCCTTAGTTGGATCGAGATAGTTATCTCGGTCCGTCTCTTTCACAATCTGCTCAAAAGAGACTTTTCCTGCTCCATGTGTAACATAGATATTATTCAAAGTATTTTTTAAATCCTGAATCTCATTCGCCTGAATCTGAATGTCAGAACACTGTCCCTGAGCTCCACCAAGTGGTTGGTGGATCATAATACGGCTATGAGGTAAACTGTGACGATGTCCTTCTTCCCCTGCACATAATAACAATGATCCCATCGAAGCAGCAAGCCCGACACAGTAAGTGTACACAGGACAAGATACATGCTGCATAATATCGTAAATTCCAAGACCTGCGTAAACAGAACCTCCCGGACTATTAATATAAAAATGAATCGGAGCTTCTGGATCATCCTGCTCTAAAAACATCATCTGTGCGATAATTAGATTAGATACAACATCATTTACTTGAGTTCCTAGGAATACAATTCGATCAATAAGTAGGCGAGAATAGATATCATACTGTCTCTCTCCTCTGGAAGTCTGCTCAATTACAATCGGATTGGGAATATATGCCATAGGTTCACTCATTACTTGCTCCTCATTTAATATGTTTTAACAATTTAATAATCTTATTAATGTTTTCTCTTCGGACATTTTGAAAAAAGTCTTTACCCTAATATAATAGGGAAAAAAGGTTTCTTTTCAACATATTTTTAGCATGTTAGCCCTTTTAGCCTTTTTTTATTTTAGTTTTAAAAAAAAACTCTCTTTTTTTACTTGCTCCTCTTGGAGAAAATCGCTACATTGGCGTTGTATTTTTATATAAGACTATTTTTAACTTATTTTTGACAATTTTTGTCACTTATTCAAAGGAGAACAGATGGAAACCGTAATTATGCCACAAAGACTAGTTGGCCTAGAAGCACCAGAATTTAAAGCACAAGCTGTTGTAAATGGAGGCTTTAAGGAAGTTTCCCTTAGTGATTATAAAGGAAAATGGAAAGTTCTTTTCTTCTATCCATTAGATTTTACATTTGTTTGTCCAACCGAAATTATTGCATTCTCTGATGCAATTGAAAAATTTAAAGCACTGAACTGTGAAATTATTGGATGTTCAACAGACTCTCACTTCTCTCACCTTGCATGGACTCAACAGTCTAGAAAAGAAGGTGGTATTGGTGAAATTAACTATCCACTAGTTGCAGATTTCACAAAAGAAATTGCTTATGACTATGGTGTTTTAGATGAAGAAGCTGGAGTTGCATTACGTGGACTGTTCATTATCGATGGTAATGACAATATTCAACATTCAACAATTAACAACCTTGGAGTTGGCCGTAGTGTTGATGAGACTTTAAGACTTGTTGAGGCCTTTCAATATGTTGAAAAACATGGTGAAGTTTGTCCTGCTAACTGGAATGCAGGCGATGACTCAATGAAGCCTGATCCAAAAGGATCTCAAGAGTGGTTTGGTAAGCATAACTAATTCTACACGAGTTACATAAATAAAAAAAAGGAGCCTCAAATTGAGGCTCTTTTTTTTTAGACTTTCCACTACTCACATCTTAAACTAACTGCCTACAAGTGAGATGTAATGGAAGAGATTATTCAATTTATTAATCTACATATTGTTTGGGCACCATATATAATTTTTGGTCTCTTACTCTTTGCAGGATTTAGCTTTCCTATCCCTGAAGACCTAATGATGTTTACTTCAGCCGTCCTAGCAGCAAAAAACCCCGACCATTTTTTACCACTTTTAGCAGGAGTGTTTGCTGGAGCATATTTCAGCGATCTAATTGCCTACTGGCTAGGTCGAACATTTGGTCCTCAACTATGGAATATACAATTTTTTGCAAAAATGGTTTCTAGAAAAAATATTACAACAGTTGGAAACTTCTATGAAAAATATGGTGTACTGACACTTATTTTTGGAAGATTTATCCCTTTTGGTGTTCGAAATGCACTTTTTATTACAGCAGGCTTAGGAAAAATGAATTTTGCAAAATTTGCATTATCAGATCTATTTGCCTGTACAATATCTACAGCACTCTTTTTTTCTCTCTATTATAACTACGGAACCACCGTTATAGAGTACATTAAGCAAGGTAATATTATTCTTTTTTCCATAGCAATATTTATTGTCACTGCCTTTATCTGGCATAAAAAAAGAAAAAAAGTATAATTTTTTCACAGAGCTCACCGCGTTATTTTAAAAAACTTGCGAACTCACATCAAGTGAATAATAGTGCGCACATCTAATTATAAAAGTTTTTACGTTGAACACAAAAGTTGAGCAAAATATGAATGAAAATATTATTACAATAAAACAGTGGCAAGAAAAAAGAGAGAGCAATAAGTCCGCATCTCTAACTAAAGACTACTATGAACTTTTAAGCTTTGATCAACTGATTTCAGAATCTAAACACTTAAGAAAACTAATTGTCTTAAATAACAACAGTAACCAACTATCTTTAAAAATTAAGTTTCTCTTTGATGAGATACAACATCGAATGATCAGCTCAAAACAAAAAAGTAGTGTCGAAAACTTCATCCAATCAGCAAGACAACTGTAATTTCTCCAAACTTTGATATTCATATTGAATTTGTGAGCGTAGCTCTGGCAATGAGATAGTTTCACCATAACCAAACAAATAAGCTAACTTTCTAATCAACCTATTTTTTTCATCTGCTTGTGAATCTTCAAATAGTCCTAAAAAGTATACAATATTGCGTTTATACACTTCCACATAGTCATGTACTAATGCCTGATTCTTACCTGTCAATTCTGCAAACTGCACACCAATATTATTTATAAATAATTTTTCAACACTACTCATACCTTCAAAAGTCCTAACTATTTTACATTTAACATTTAGAATATTTCTCTCAAACTGCTCTAGCTCTAGGGAAATAATTTTCTCATATGAAAGCCGTGAAAATGTTGGATATGCAATTAGATCTAGCAGTAAAAAAAAATCCTTTTTTTCTGGATAGTGAGGAAGGTTCGCAACAAGTATACCTCCCTCAGAGATATTCACCACACTGGCATGCAATAGATTTCCGTCAGAATCATATAGAACAGATGACTTTAGTGGAGCTCGTAAATACTCTCTTTTGAACTGAGGCTTAACCACGCTACTATAATAACTTCGATGCAATTTCTGAAAGTGGAGATCTTTCACCAACACTTAAAGTTGCATGTCCTATAATTGATTCACCCTTAAGCCGTTCAACAACATAAGCTAAACCATTATTTACAGCATCTAAATATGGGCTATCAATCTGCTCACAGTCCCCAGTCAAAATAACTTTTGTTCCTTCGGCTGCACGAGTAATAATCGTTTTAACCTCATGTGGACTTAGGTTTTGAGCCTCATCAACAATCATATACTGTCCAGGAATAGATCGACCTCTAATGTAGGTAAGAGGCTCTACATGCAGTAACCCTTGGTTAATTAGCTCCTCCCATGAGGATGAATCTGATGCTCGGTGCTGGCCAAATAAAAAATCCATATTATCAAAAATTGGTTGCATCCATGGTGCAAGTTTTTCATTTACATCACCGGGAAGAAACCCTAAATCTTTTCCCATCGGCTGTATTGGTCTTGATACTAATAATCTAGTAAAGACCTCCTGCCCAATAGTTTTCTCTAATCCTGCAGCAATTGCCAAAAGAGTTTTACCTGTTCCTGCTTTACCCACCAAAGTAACAAGGCTGATCTCATCATTTAATAGTGCATCCAATGCGAATTGCTGTTCAACATTTTTGGGATAAATTCCCCACACACCTTCCCTCATTCTAATTAAAGGAACGATACCCTGCTTTTCTTGTGAGTAGCGTCCAAGTAGACGATGACGCTCATTATCTTTCTCCGTTACAATCAAATATTGATTAGGCAATATGTCATATTCGGATGGATCTTCAATTGCTAAAAATCTGTCTTGCTCAAAAGTTCTAAGCTGCTCAATTGAAACACCTAGCAACTTACTTCCACAATATAAGTCATCAAACGTTTTATTTCGAGCACCATAGTCATCAGCAATAACACCTATAGCATCTGCTTTTAAACGTAAGTTAATATCTTTGGTCACTAGAACAGAGTGTTCTCCCTGCTCTTTAAAATATAAGGCACTACTCAAAATCAAATTATCATTAATTGACAGATCAATTGGCCCTTCATAATTATCTAATATTTTATCAAATGCAATACAAAGTGTACCGCCATTATCGAGTTCAATTCCTTTATGCAGCGGTCCTTTTTGCCGAAGCTCATCAACCATTCTAGAAAACTGTCTTGCATTTCGACCATTCTCATTTTGATCTTTTTTAAAGCGGTCTAGCTCTTCAATTACAATTAGAGGGATAAAAACAGTGTTATCTCCAAATGCAAAGATAGACTGCGGATCGAAAAGAAGAACGTTCGTATCAAGTACAAAAACTTTTGACAAAATAAACCTCCGTGTATGGTTTTATTCACCTTCTCCCGTAAAGATGATTTCTATATTATTGTAATGAGTTTTACATCAAGCATCAAATGAAAAGTCTAAAAGACTTAAATAGATTATAAGCCGATTGCCTTTTAGTTGACGATATTCGTTGCCTAATTCTACACCGTAAAAGCCAGCAGTTAAAACAAATGGCCATAATTTAACCTTTGCCCCATAGCTCAGATACCCTTCATTTAAACCAACCATGGCCCTGATCATAGGAATTCCAATATCAAAACCAAAATGCAACTTTCTAGCAAATGGAACCGAGGCTAAAATTGGCTTAAAATCCATATTTATAGAGTAGTCAAATAACATCGTTTTATACTGATACGAAATTCCTGATGATATTAACATATCTTGATCTGGTAGAGGATTTGTCCCCTCTGTAATCTTAAAAGAGGTTCCATTTAAATCACTTGCAACAAGGGCAAAATTAAGTGCAGAATTCCCAAATTTATAACTATGTTCTAAACCTAAATCATATCCCCATGCATCTCCAGTTGAATAGCCAAAGGCCGTTTTAAAACTTCCATAATCACTAATTTCACCTGAAGTAATCTTAGAAAGCAAGCTCGTACCAAATAGGTCATATCCCTTTTTAACCCCTTCGCGATTTAAGTGCTTAACAGAAACACCAATCGTTGTACTCGCTCCATCCACAGCACCTTCCCGATTAAAAATCCCCGCATCACCCAGTGTATGTGCATAGCCAAATGCAAAGCCTCTATCGTATCTATGATCGACATCTAAATATGGATGCACACTATTTCGCAGAGTCATCGAAGAATCTAGAGACGCAAAAAGAGTTAACCCAAACGGGCCAAATTTTAGAGTTGGTACTCCACCAGCTTCTAAATATATTGGGAATCCACTAAGCTCTGAAGCTAAAATAGCAGGGTCACTAGACAGGTTTGAAAATTTATCCATATCCGAAAGAATATTGGTAGCACCAAGCTTTACATTTACTAGATAAAATTCGACTCCACCATTTTTAGCTAAGGATGCCGGGTTATAAAAAAGAGTATAGTTATCATCTGCACGTGCAGTAAAAGCATCTCCCATAAGGAGTGCATATGGACTTCTAGGCATATAGCGAATTGGTCCCACCGCCCAAATCTGACTGGAAATAAAGCAGATAAAAATTACCAGATACTTTAACATTCGAGAACCTTAATTTAAGGAGATCATCTCCTTTTATTAAGTTTAACAAGTAAGTAATACCAATGTAATTGAGCAAAAACATCCTATATTTCATCTATAATTTCAGGAAAATACAATAAAAGACTATTTTTTAGTAAGAAATCTAAAAAGTAGATCCAAAGCTTCAATAAGCTCACGCTCAGATAATACGAGACTCAATCTTGCAGCATTTTTAATACCAAAATCAGTAAGTGGAATAATAGCCACCCCCGTTGCCTCTAGGATTTTCTCACAAATCATTACTGAAACATCATCACTGTTTGATTGAGATAAATTTGTAAAATAAGGTGTTTTACTTAAGTCTAATACAAAATAGAAGGCACCATTTGTTTGGTAATATGCATCTCCTAGATTAAACTCAAAAATTTTCTGACGAAGTGTTTCACTATTTTTACGTAAATGATTTTTTATTGGAGATAGAAACTCGTCAATACGTGGTTCATCCATGTGTATTAAAGCATTTTGCATTAAACTGTTGGCACTGGAGGTCGTCTGCCCTTGCAGACGAACGAGGGATTTTATAAGATCATTTGTAGCAAATGTATATCCTATGCGTAGGCCAGTACAAGCTAAGTTTTTCGAAATACCATCTAGAATAATCGTACGATCTAACAGTTCAGGTTTTACTTGGTAAAAGTAACTGGGCTTTGGATCAAAATAATTTAAATCATAATAAATTTCATCACTGATAATTACCACTTCTGGATATTTTTCAAGCATAGTTGCAAAAGAGCTCATCCACTTTTTGTCATAATAAACCCCCGTAGGATTATTAGGACTATTAATTAAGATCGCTTTAGTTTTTTTACTTATTTTTTGCTCAATCTCTTCTACTAGTGGAATAAAACCATTATGTCTTCCTGCATATACCGTTACCATCTTCCCACCCCATAATTGTATTAATTGAGGGTAAGACAACCAGTAAGGCGCAATAACTATAACTTCATCTTTGGGATTTAAAATAGTCGCTAACACATTGGTCAATCCATGCTTAGCACCGTTAGAAATAATACATGACAGCTCTGAAGACTCAGGTAGTTGATCAATATTACGGGAAGATTTAAATCTTTTTAGTGCAGTCTCTCTCGTTTCAGATACTCCAGCAACAGGAGAATACTGAAAGCTACTCAAGAATTTACTCTCCTCTATAATACCATTAACCAAATCTTTATGTGGTCGAAAAGGCAACTGCCCCGCAGTTAAATTGTAAATAGTACGCCCCTCTTTAGCCAATGCAACTGCTTTGGAATTTAATTTAAGAGTAATACTTTCACTAAGTGCTTGCACCCGAGAAGAAATTTTCATAACAACCTAACTATGCTCTTTATCTGTTAATCTTTTAAAAATTAGTGGAGGGACAAAAGGTGAAACATCTCCACCGTGTTGAAATACCTCTTTAACCAAGCTAGAAGATACAAAGTAATACTTTGAACCAGTCATTAAAAAAAGTGTTTCAATATCCTTATATAAGTTCTTATTCATTGTCGCCATTTGAAATTCAATTTCAAAATCACCCGTTGGTCTCAATCCTCGAACAATCGTGCCAATACCACGCCTCTTTGCAAAATCCACAATCAGCCCGCCACAATGTTCAACTTTAATTTTCGGATTTCCCTCAAATAATTCACTAATCATCTGAGTCCGATCATCTAAAGAGAAAAGAGGACTTTTCAATGGAGACTTGGCCAATACAATTGTAATCTCATCAAAAATATTTAGTGCACGTACAACAATATCGTAATGCCCAGATGTAAATGGATCAAATGTTCCTGCATATAATGCTTTTTTATGAGTCACTTCTCCTCCAGTGCCAGTGAGCAGTTATAGTACTCTAAGTTTAAGCAAAAATATAGATGATTCGTGTACCTTGCTGAAAGCTCTTTTGTAGACGCGTTCTGTATTGCTGCCAAAAAGTATCACTAGGACCTTTTTTGGTATCAGCTTCAACCCATAGCATTCCATTAAAAGATTCACTCTTGAAAATAGAGTTCATAACAGTATTGTATAATTCATGGTCATCGTAGGGTGGATCAAAAAAGAGAATAGTGTTTTCCTGCCTCTTCGCATCCCACTTAAGACTCGTTTTATGCATTATTGGAAGCCATTTTTCTACTTTCTTTTTTTCTAAAAATATTTTCCCCTGAACTCGTTTTTTTTGCTCTATCAGTTGTCTATTTTTAACTAGAACTTTATATGCACATGGCAAGCATTCAACAAAAGTAACCGTTTGTGCTCCGCGTGATATAGCCTCAAATCCAATAGATCCCGTACCTGCACAAATATCAATAAAATGAACCTCAGACAGGTCTTGAAAAGAGTCAAACAATCTCCTCTTTAACATTACCGATGTAGGACGAGTTTTTAAGTTTTCGGGAACAAAAAGGGGGAGCCCTTTGAGCTCCCCCCCTAGTATTCGTATACTCATATATTATGCTGCTTTTTTAGTTCCAACGGGAAGAGAGAACTTCGCCCCTCCATCCATTTCAATTACAAATCCCTCTTCTTCACTCACATGAAGCTGGATACTTTGACCATTAACCCAAAAATTTAATTTCAGATTCATTTGACCGGCTACAGAGAAATCCATTTTGGTCTCATGGCTATTTTCACTAATATTAGTTGCTTCATGCTTAATTTCTATAACTTTTTCATCGACTTCACTACCCTTATCAATCAGTGCTAATGCAACATCTGCTTCTACAGCAGATTGAATAGAGGATGGATCTACCTCTTCAGGTGCAATCGTTAGCTCCTCAGGAGAGCTCATCTCTTCAGGTGTTGTGAATTCACTATCAACAATAGCTTCAAGCTCCTCTTCTGCCGCAGACTCTTCAATCACTTCTTCTATAATGACCTCAGCCACAACTTCCTCAGCAATCGCTTCTTCAACTACTTTTAATACCGTATCACCAATATCGTCACCAAAGTCTTTTTCAAGTGACTCTATCTCACTCATAATATCTTCTAGTTCCGACTCATTGAAACCTTTATCTAAATCTAATTCACTCATAATTCTGTCTCCTGAAATGAGAATCTAACATGCTCTGAGTAACTTCTCGGAAATTTTCCTATAAACTTAAGAAAAAAATACTCTATTTTGACCCAACAAAAGCTATTGATTTCACCCTATATTACTGAAAACAATGATAAAACAAGTTATATTTTCATGTGTAAATTTATAATTAGAGATGACAAAATATCCCTTTTAGCTTAAAAGTATCCTAGTTTTAAGAAAATCTTTAATTTGAATCAGGAAAAGCACTTGTCTTTGAAGTCTCATCATTTATCTTTTTTAACAGATCTAGATGAAAAACTATGTTCCGAGGATAACATAGAGCAAATAATGAACCTTCAGCCAGAAGGCTTAATATTTGAAAATGAAAACAATGCCTTCTCCCCCTTGGACCATCTTATAAATAATTGGCGTGGAGAGAGTATTCTCTCCGCCAATGCCCTCATAATCAAAAAGGCTCTCGGAGACTTATGGGCTGATGCCATAGACCAATTTAACTCATTAGAATATAAAAATCCAAAAACCAAACTATCTATTTTACATGAACTTAAACCATACATTAGCGAAGAAGAATCTCAACAGATATCTGAAATAGGAATTAACGCAATCTGGACAATTTTAAAAGACTCCAGCCACCCTCTATTCAACAAAATTGATGATTTTAAGAATATCTTCACCTATAGAACGGTTGTTATCTATTTTTTTAAATTAAGGTTTTTAGCTCACCTTGCAGATCAGATAGGTACGAAATTAACTCTAGACAATATTCTAAATTCATCATCATTTATCCAACAATGCTTCCCTGCTGGCAGCTCTCTATATTTTTCAAGTATATCGTTACAAAACCACCCATATATATGGTTTTCCCCTAGTAAGTATTTCACTCAAACCATTCGCGATGTAACGCCACTATTTCTAACTATTAACCTCACCGAATTAACAAAGATAATTACCTTTTCTCAATCAAAATATTTAAATTTTTCTGAGAAAAATTACTCTCACGCACTATCTCATAAAGAGTTTGGTTTCTTTTTAAATACACTACTTATCTACCTACCAAAATGGCTAAGAGGAAAGGGAACATCACCAGTTACTACAAATTCCAAGAAGCCTATCAATGCATTAAAAACACGTTTTACAGGTGATTACCTTAAGGCCATAACCCTCGCTCACTCCCTTGACCAAGAAGAACATATCTCTCAGCAGTGGTCAGAAGTTATTACTGCAGATATTAATGAAGAACAGTTTGCCTCTGCTAAGTTTTTTAAAATTTGTCATGAGTTTCAAAATCTAACCCTACTTACCAAAGTTGCTGAGAAGCAAAAGCACGACGTTATTCCACTGATCGCACATATTATGCAAGATAAGTCGAGAGCCGCTCTACCACAGCATCAGGGCACACTTTTTTGCGATGCACAAAATAACGATGTTTTTTATAAGAGAATAGTACTAAATCTTACATCACTACCTACAACTAATAGTTATTACCACCTTTTGAAATCGGTGCAAGATGAGGCTCACATATTAAATGATCAAGGATTTATTTTTGTTTTAACCAATCAAAAGCTATTTGTACCTAGTCAAGTTGACCGCCTAAAAACTTTTTTTAAAAAGATAAAGCTTGAGGCTATGTGTGATTTTTCTGAGCTCAAGGGCCGTGGAGAAATAGCTAAATATATATATATCTTTAGTAAAAACAGAGGTGCATCAGACGACTACACTCTCAATAGTCAAAAACACCTAAAAGGTAACTGCCCAACCTTTAATTTTACAGGAGAACTACTTCACTTTGCCCAGTTTGAAATAATTAGTAAGACATTCTCTTCTTTCTTAGAGCATAAAGATATTAATCAAACACCTGTACTAGTACAAAAACTTCCTCAGAACTTCCATTTCCAATATTTCCAAGATGCTATTATCGATGGCAGAATACTAAGTGCAGGGTCAACAAATTCTGTAAATGTCACACACCCATCTTTTTTTGATAAAATTATAAAAAATGGTATTCCACTAAAAGATGCATTCCAAATTGAGCTTATTGCTGATGAACATAAGCGCTCCGATCACTTTCTTGGATTTCAATTAGATGTTGACCGCAACTACCCCTACGCTATTATTGTTGATTATAAAAATCCACAAATTATAAATCTAGAAATTATTAGTAGTGATTCACTACCTGCCGTAAAAGAGCAACTTGGAACAGTAACATCATTTTACTTAAAACTTCTTCCACTAAACCACAATATTTCAATCGAAACACTTAGAACCTACTTTGCAAATGAAATTGGTAAGCAAATAATTCAACTTACTGTGCATGAGAAGTCCTTAACGCCCAATAAGATACAAAAAAACATTGAAAACCTCCTTATTCCTAAGTTTTTAACTCAAATCGGATCAACATATAATGCCAAAGTTGAAACTGAGAAATTTTTTAATTTAACTCATGAGACAATTGTTTCTCTCTCCCCAGAAAATCTTAGAACACTATATGACTCTAATGAGAAACACATTATATCTCTATTGGAAAAATCTCCAAATGTGACTTTAGGAAAACTAACAGAACTAAATCAAACTCTAAAAAAGATTAAAATCCAGATTAGTGAAAATGATATTAATCAAACATCCATTTTCTTCAATCCTCTGATTATAAATGATATTTCCAACAAGAGTTTGCTTACTCCACTTTTGCCAGACAATCATGAGGTTTATGTAGAATTTATTTCCTCTGCTTCTAATCATCATCAAGTTATTGGTGAGGTAAATTTTATTAAGAATAATAATGATCCATTTTTAGTATTAAATGATAATAATACAGGTAATCCAATTGTAAATATTCACTCTGACTCTAAGCTTCTTCTATTTCTACAGTTTTTTCTGGAACATAATACAAACCTAACTTTCTCCCTATTTATTCATCAAATGAGAGTTCCTAGTATTGAACAACTTAATAATGCATTTCAAAATTTTAAACAGGTTGGATATCAACTAAATATTATCACCCTTGAACTAGACAAACTCATTAAGAGTACCTTTTTCACTCAATTAACAAAAGAGTAATTCCTTAAGTCTATTTTTCTGGTAAAATATATACACATTATGGCAAAAAAAGAACGACATCTTCGTATTGACGATTTTCATAAAAACTACTTTTTAGCACTAAAAAAAAGAGCTGAAAGTTATGAGAGTATTTTAGGGAAGAAGTTAAATGAATACAAAAGAGCGCAGGAGAAATTTGCCCAAAGAGAGTTTTACTCCTCTAATCAAAAAGAGCTGTTGCAGGCAATCAAAAACTCTCAAGTTACCTATCTGGGAGACTTTCATACTTTCGACCAAAGTAGTAAAAATCTAGAGAGAATACTACGTTTTCTTTGCGTCAAGTGTAAGACTCAATTATATCTCGGTTTAGAGATGGTACACTCTATAAATCAGCCTATTTTAGATAAGTTTTTAAAAAAAGATATTACAGAAGAAGCATTTTTAACTGCAGTAGATTATAGTGAATCGTGGAAATTCCCATGGAGCTATTATAAAATAATTTTTGACTTCAGCATAGAGCACAATATTCATATTATCGCATTAAATTCAGAAGGGAGTCTTGCTAAACGTGATACCCATGCGGCTAAACTAATCAAGCAACACTTTCAATCCATACCAGACTCTCAGCTACTAATTCTCTTTGGAGAGCTACATATCCTACCAAATAAGCTACCAAAGAAAGTTCTACAAATATCAAAACTTGTCACGAAGCAGGCAATTATTCACCAAAATCTAGATATAGTATTTTGGAAGCTTGAACAACAAAAAGATAAATCAGAAATTATAAAATTTAACGACCATGAGTTCTCACTTCAAAGCTCTCCTCCATGGTTAAAATATGAAAGTATGATTTTCTGGTACGAACATCTGAGCGAAGATCCTGAGTTTGATATACATAACTATGTAATTGAAACCGGAAAACTACTCTTTAATAATGATATATATGATAATTTTCTTTTCTTACTAAATAAAATTAAAGATTCACTCAATTTAAAAGATACTCCTGAAAATCTTGATGACTACACACTGTTTGATTACTATAGCCTAGACAAAGTTCTTGCATTAATTGAGAAGAGATCAACAAAAACACAACAGGACCTATATCAAAAAATACTTCTACAAGGTGAAGTATTTTCATTACCAAATTCACAAGCATATTACTGCTCTAGCTATACAATTACCCGAATTGCATATCTTGCTGGTATCCACATATATAAAGCATTTTCACATGGATACAAAAAGGAAAATCACCTCTCAAAGCGAGGACATTTTTCTCAACTATTTAAAGAATCAGTTTTTGGGTATCTCGGTAGTAAAATATTAAATCCATCACGTAAATGTAATATGTATCAGGACTATAAAGCAATTTCTTTGGATGAGTGTGCTCCTAAAAAGAAACAGAAAATTGCAGCTCAAATTATCAAAATAACCGATACACCAAATGCTCTATCTAATATAATTTCGCAAAATACCTATCTAGATAACTATTTTCTATCCCAAAAGCTTGGATATTTTTTATCTGAGATAATTTCTGAATATTTAACCGAAAATGATGTGAAGTTATTTAATGAGATTATTCAGGTAATTATAAATAGTGAAAATAAGCCACAAAATATAGTTGAAATTATTAACTTAATGACTCAGTTTCCTTACCTTGAAAGCAAAAAGCCCTATTTTTAACATTTAGGGCTTTTACTGTTTTACTATATTTTTATTTTATACTGACTGACTGAATTCACGTGCTAGCTCTTTTTTAGTTGCCTTGCGAATTTGAACAAGACCTCTATTAAGATCTCGATTTTGCTGTAGTCTAAAGATAACTCGTATTTTACTACCAATTACAGTGCCATCATCTGCAAGAATATTTTCAAGACTGAGCTCGCCCTTACTATCCTCAACAATCTCTTTAACAATCTTGAGCTCAAGTGGCAATAAGGATCCCTGCTCTTTGTTCATTCCTAGCTCATGCTTGATAAGTAGTGGATCAAAACCAATACCAGTATCTTCAATCTCAAATATTGCTGTTCCACCTAGTCGATGTAGACCAACATTGATTTTCTTTGTTGAAACTTCTTCACAAGAGGTAATTGAGTGATTAATAGCATGAAAAAATATTTGTTCTAAAATATCTTGGTCTGAATTAAAAGGAATATTATCATCTACAACCAATTCAAATCTGATTCCTTTATGAAAAACAGCAGATGAAATATGCTCAACTACTTGAGTCAAAATATTTTCCATATTTAGTTCACTATTACTATCTGATTCATCACTACCACCTTGCAAAAGGGTAATCTGATAATCTTGTGACTCACTAACACTTTGTTTTTCAGAGATCTGTTGAGTAAGCTTTTTATCAGCACGCTCTCCATCTAACCTGTCTTCATGGTAGTCTCTAGTCATAAAGTACTGCATCTGACCATCCAAAATAGCAGAATGATATTTTTGAAATAGAGCCGAACACTGCTCAAGATCATTATTTTCAAATGCCTTAATAAATACTTGCTCTACTCTAGCACTCTGAGGAACTCCATCTGTCATTAATTCAACTTCTGCATCCCTTTCAATTCCCTTGTTATGTATCGTCCGCCTTCTCTGATCACGTACCTCCCACAAAAAGAGAAAAAGTGCCAAAAGCCCAAAACTGGCCATTGCAATATTTAAAGATTTCAAAGACTTTTGAATTCTAGTTTGAAAGCTCTCATTTCCATCAATTACTGTCTCTTGAATACCCTCTATTGCTTCAAAACGGCTAGAAATACTATCATTAGTTACTTTTTTTGTGAAAGGACTATTGTTAGCCTCAAGCTTTTCATGAAACCAATGCACATCGGCAACAAGCTTATTCATCTGCTTAAGCGAGAAAGTAAAAGTATTTTGAAAAAGACTTTCTGTCATACTCAAAGCCTCAGCAAAGCACTCCTCTGAAGTCATCATAAACTCAGGACTCAAATAACCTGCCCCCTGACTACCAATCATCTTTGCCGTATAGGTTTGATTTACTCTCGCAAAACAAGTTTGAATACCATTATTTAAATTCTGAATTCCCAAAGCTCTATGTCCCAGTAACTGCCCATACAAAAAAACTGCAGAAAAGGAAGCAAGAAGACCAACTGAGACCATGGCCCGCTTCGTTTTTATTGATTTCATTATAATCTTTATCATATTCCCATCCTTAAGAAAGAAAGATACACACTATCATTGTTGCAATCCTCGTCAATTGAGTCAAGTATTGACTTTTTTGCCGATTACAATTGGCAAAACTTGAATTGTACCTCTTTTCTAGTTATAACTGACACTAAGCACTCAGGATGTACCTTAGATATGAAAATTCAATCAGTTACAATTCCAATTATTCTTTCCTGCTTAATACACATCTGTATTATTATTTTACTATCTATAAATAACAACGTCAGTCCTTCATTTCTTGGCCAAGATGTACCTAAAAAAACATATATCCCACTCAAGACAGTTGGTATTAAAAATGGAAAACCACTATTTTCAGAAAAAAATCCAGAGAAACAAAATCATCGCAATAAAACAACCCTCAGTCAGTTAACTCCTCCGATAAAAACTGATCAGCAAAAGCAGATTGCCCCCACCCCCATTAAGCGAGCTCCATCAATTTCACCACAAAAGATTAATCAGCTGCAAAAGGTTAGGAAGCTAGCACTCAGTCAATACAGTTCTGAAATTCGCAATCAAGATATTATAAAAAAAACAGGATTCTTTTTTAAATTTGTTCCTCCAAAGGGAATACCTGAGGATGAATTAAATTCTATTGAAAAAATTTTTTATGGTTTTCAAAAAAGAACATACCAAGCTTACGTGTCTTCACTCCTATCGCACTATGCAACACTTCTTACTCAACGACCCTATGTAGAAAAGACAATTTTTAAAAAAAAGCAGCAACTCACAGGCAGAATAGCAATTGATATTGATGGAAATATAACAAGTGTCAAATTTATTCAAAGTTCAGATAATAATGATATTCAATCTCTTTTTGAAAAAACACTAGTAGGAATAAGATCCCTACCCAATCCTCCGAAAGAGCTGCTCCAAGGAGGAGAAGAGCTTAGAATCTATTTTCAACTAATTATTTCAGACTAAATACAGAAGTATCATTGAGAAAGTTGCTACACCATAGAGCCACAACATTGCTGGAGATAGCACCTCTAAAGAAAACTTATAAAAATATTCTCTAATTTGTTCATTCCAAGTACGATCATCTGTAGCGAACATAGTCTGCTCGAAGTCATATATCAGTTGTGTTACTTCTGACAAAAACAGCTCTCGCTGGCTTGGAGACATACATCTCGACTCTATAATACTCTCTTTCTGTTCCCAGAAAAGAACTCCATTTTTTACTTCTTGACTACACTTATTACACTTTTTTACATGCTGCTTTAAAAAAATATTACCTTTATAAAGACTATGTACATCTGGAGAAATTAAAAAATGGTTTTGAATCATCCTACTATGGACACACCTACGTCCACCTAGTGATGGTTCTAAAAAGCTATGCTCCATACGCCACCTCACGAGTCTTCATTTTTGTAGTAGTAATCTCATGAAGCTTTAGCTGAATCTGTAAATGTTGAGCCTGAATAAAATCTAGATCCTTGTCCACAATAAAAGAGACCTGATGATAAGACAATAGTAGCCTCTCTTTTAAAAATAGAATTGCACGATCCTCTAAGTCTAGCCTGTAGAAATATGATCTATCATCAGATGACCAGTTTTCATGTGAGCTCAAGTGCGTACTTCTTCGCTTGGCTAAACTAAACATTACTTTAAACAACTCTTGCTCAAAGTCACTTTTACCACGTAACTGCTCTAGCTTCGAACATAGTAACTGCGTAAAACTATCTATTGCTAGCTGCTGAGCTAATAGCTCATCTGGAACCAGACTATATGAGTATGAAAAAATGGTATCTAAACTATCCGAAAAGATTTGTTTTATAACTTTACTGTCCAAATCACTCCTATCGTTCCTAAATAAGAACTTCTCTTAATATTTTAGAATAATTCAACTAAAATTACAATCTTGCAAGTTTTGACCTATTTTTCTCAAGTTTTATATCTTTTTTCCGAACAGAGTTATGAGCTAAGTAGATTATTTTAGGCTACGAATGAGGATAACATATGAAAACAACGAAATTATTAATCAAATTATCTCTGCTAATACTATTCATTGTCTCTTGTGGACAACAAGAATTTGCAACACCAAAGGCAACAGATAGCTCTTCAACAGCACCATTATTGTATGATTCAACATACTTATGTACCGGATATACTCATATTAAACCACCTGTTGATATTTTATTCCTTTGGGATAATTCAAGTAGCCAGTATTTTGTAACCCCTGAAACAAAGCTCGCACTAAACAATACAATTAACTATGTATCATCAAAATTTGACTATCATATTTTAATGGCACCACTTATTGCTCCAGAGTCAGCTGACCCTCGCTACCTAATTGCAGCAAGTGAAGACAACTTAGGAACAACTGCCAAGGCTATGCTAATCCCTCAAAGTGAGGCTCAAAATAGAATCAACTTCGCACCAGCTGGTGGCTCTGTTGAGGCAGGTGCACAACGTGCTATTGATATTATTAATCAAAATAGAAGCAACGGAATATTCCGTCAAAGTTCTCATACAATTGTAGTCGTTATGTCCAATGGAGATGATAACTCCTACATTGGTACGTATAGCTCTACCTATGCACGTGAACTACATATTCAATCTAAAACAGATGCTCTAATTTCTCTAAGAGATAATACTCTACGTGCAAACCAATTGCGCTTTATCTCTCTAGTATCTTTCACTGCTTGTGCAACTGGCTTTGCTGCAAACTATGTCTACCGTGAAATTTCTAAACGTCTGTACCAATCAAAACCACTATATGCAGATAGGCCTACAGATCAAGATGGAAAAACGCTACCTGATAGCTACAATATTTGTACTACCGACTTTAACTATCTCTTTGATGGCATCAATAACAGTATTACCGATGTTCTGCTAAAGCACGTCTACAACTACTGGCCAATCGGACAGAGCTCAGAGGCAAACTTTGATCCAGGAACTATTGAAGTTTCTAAAAAAGTAAACGGTAACGTTGTACAGACTATACCTTCTAATGCAATCGATGGGTTTACCTACGTTGGACACCAGACAAACCAAAATACCAGAACTGAACCCACTGCCGGTGAACCATATACTGGCTACATGATAAAACTAAATGGATCAGCTCAGGCAACCTATCCAGAATGTATTGTAGTTAAAACTCAAAGACCTGCATCCTACTATGGTTATATACAGCTACATTCAAAACCACTTTTAACGACAATGAAGGTATATATAAATGACCAGTTTATTCAGCAAAGTACTACAAATGGCTGGAGTTATATCGGTTACTATGCCAATAAAAATATCAAAATTAAAAGTCCCAATGAACCAAATATTGCAGGAATTCCCGCTGAAAACTATACGGGGTATTTTTTACAGATGCATGGGAATGCTATTTATACCAATGGTGCCGATATTAAAGTAATTTATGATCCTGCCCCTACAAATTAAGCGTTAGTATCTTTCGCTTTCTGCTCGTTGAGTGCCTTAACTGCATTTAAGATTCGTATGGATGAGTACATCTTTTTTAAAAGTGAATATTGTACTTCAGCAGTAAGGATATTTCCTTTGTCTACAATAAGCTCTTTTACAAATCCTTCACTAATAGCATCTGATAAATCATCTTTAGTGATCACAACATGTCTTTCTTTAAAATCATCCAAAATAGAGCTGATATTAACATTAATAACATCCCCCTTGGCTCCCTTCTTTAAAATCTGATCTAAAATTTTTCTTAAAAAGATTTCACATTTACTGGAAATATTCAGCTGCTTATCATCAGTTAACATTCTTTGTGTATTAAAAAACTCTAAGTACCCACGCAAGCGATCAATATTTGAAATAGCTAAGATATTAGGCTGGCCATTTGCATCATTCAAAATATCAATGACAGACTCTGCCTTCATTAACTCCATGAATTCTACATATTTTGCTTCTTGCATAGCAAAAATCTCAAAGATATAAAACTTCATCGTAGCTTGATTTACACAAACCTTATTACCTTGAAGTTTTCCATGAGTTTTAAATACCATATAGCTTAAAGAGAACAACCTAACTAAGTCTTGATTATGAAAAAATTTATAACCTGAGATTCTTCCACCTTTACCAAAGCCTACCGAATTTCCCTCTAGTTGCTTAACTCTATCATTTGTTGCTCTTAAGCGATTTGCCAGAGTATTAATAATTGTCTTAAACCAAGGGTTAAGCGTAGACATTGTTTTACTAAATGCCTGAAAAGAAATTTCAATTACGTCAGTAGATATTAATGCTTCTGCGGATGCACTACGTCTACTTTGCTTCTCATCAAAATATGCCATCTCCCCGATTACTTCACCTGCTCGTAAGATAGCAAGTTCAATATAGCCACGACCTTTAGGCTTAAAGAGTCTAATCTGTCCCCGCTGAATAATAAAAAGTGATTCTGCAGGATCATTATCTTTAAATAAAACCTCTTTCGGTTTTAACTTCCTAATTCCACTTTTAGGCTGAGCAGCTGCTTTGGCCATTAAATCCTCTCTATAATCATTGCAAGAGCTTCCCCACCACCAATACAGATAGAAGCCATTCCAAATTTCTTATTATTTGCCTCTAATGCATTCATCAAGGTTACAATAATTCTTGTTCCAGAACATCCAATTGGATGTCCAAGGCTAACACCACCACCATAAATATTTACTTTTTCATGTGCAATATTCAGCTCTTTCATTGTCGCAAGTGTAACCATGGAAAAAGCCTCATTTATTTCAAAAAGGTCAATTTGTTCTAGAGTCATCTCTGCTTTATTCAAACACTTTCTCATTGCCTCAGAAGGTGCAGTAGTAAACCATGTTGGATTCTGTGCATGATTTGCATAAGATGTTATTTTAAATTTAGCTCTATCTTTATAATCCTCTCCCACTACAATAACTGCTGCTGCCCCATCATTAATTGTAGATGCATTAGCAGCAGTGATCGTTCCACCCTTAGTAAAGGCTGGTCTTAGAGTTGGAATCTTTTCAAATTTTGTATTAAAAATACCATCATCTTCTTCAACAATAGTATCACCCTTACGACCTTTAACGGTTACAGCAACGATCTCTTTCTTAAAAGCCCCTGACTCCGTTGCTCTTTGCGCCCTTTTAAAAGACTCTATTGCAAAATTGTCCTGCTCTTCTCTAGTGATCTTTAACTCTTCTAAAGTCTCTTCTGCACAGTTACCCATAGCACGATCGCTATAAACGTCCCACAAACCATCCCATAACATGGCATCTTTTAACTCAGTACCACCAAACTTATAGCCGCTACGAGATTTTGGTAAAAAATGTGGAGCTAATGACATTGTCTCCATTCCGCCAGCCACAACAACTTTATTGTCACCAGCTTTAATGGTTTGTGCGGCTAAAATAATTGTTTCCAAACCAGAGCCACAGACTTTATTAATAGTTGTGCAGGGTACGCTCTCAGGTAATCCTGAAAAAATAGCTGCTTGCCTAGCAGGAGCTTGGCCAACGCCAGCTTGCAACACATTACCCATAAAGACTTCATCAACATCATCAACGGAAATACCAGCTTTTTCAATCACACCTTTGATTGCTGTAGCACCTAAACTAGGGGCAACGACGGTTGATAAACTTCCCATAAAGCTACCACTTGGGGTACGGGCACCTGCAATTAAATAAACACTCATATTTCACCTCGATAAAATTTTTATGCCCTAGTATATACCTCTTCACCTACTCTTTTCCAGTAAAATAAAATTCACTTACTTAAATTCTTTGCTTATCTGTTAATGCAAAACTTGACGCTTAGAGTTGAGTAACATAATTTAACTTCAAATAAGTTTGTTCAGGGAGACCAAAATGATTAATTTTTTTTCTAGGCTTAATGAAAATAAAACGGGAACAGCTCTACCTAAAAGCTGGCTTGAAAATATATCCATGCTTATTGCAGAAACATATCCAGAACTATCCAAACACCACCAAAACTGTTCAGTATGGTCAGAGCTATATGACACTGAGCTACTATTAATCATCTCACTCATAAATGAAAAAACAAGTGCTACTGCGATCACCGTAATGCTATCAGCTGACATTACCAAAAACTCAGATAAAGAGTTAAAGAGAATTATGGATAAATCAGTTGAAACAGCTGGATTAATTATTGAAGGTTATCTTGCAGACCTAGAGAGTTCAGACGTAAGTGTGGAATCAATTCCAGAGTGGACAGAAGAGAAGAAAAACAAGTTCTCATTTTATTATAAAATAACTAGAGAAAATATTGATCTCACTCTCGAAGCAAATAAGCTACTAGATAAATAATCTTCCCCTACTCGTCAGAATAAGGAGAAGCTACTTCTTTAGTTGCAAAGCCAATATCTAAATCATCATCTAGATCAGCTTCTATTTCGTCAAACGACTCACTTGTAATAATATCCAGTTCTTTCAAGACAGTAAAAAATGACTTGTCATCATTTACGTCACTTAGAAGTCCCTTGATATTGCTCAGTGGATACTTTTCAACAAGTTGTTCAATAAGCTCTTGAAGACCACCTGATTCAAGAATTTTTTTCTTATCCATAATATCACTATGGTAAGTTATATAGTGTAAACGACAATAACCAAAAGTTGTTGCGGGCTGATCACAGCCTTTCTCTAAACATTCATCATTATCATACTGAAAAAAGTCTAAATTTCTAACCATTGCAAGAATATCATCGAGAGTCTCTTGTGGTTCCATAAAATTAGCTCGTGCCTCTTCTACTGCTGAATTTTTCTTGGTCTTACCTTTTTTTGCAGTTTTTTTGGTCTTACCTTTTTTATCTAGTATCAACTCTGCTTGCACTTCTACTGTTTTACTAAGAGTCTCTTTTTTATTTTTACCTTTTGCTATAACCTTAGTTGTGACATTTGTATGTTTCTTACTTGTTTTAGTAACCGCTTTTTTTATAATATTTTTTACTAGATTTTTTATAGTTTTTTTTGGTGCTTTTTTTTCAACTTTCGTGACAGCCTTCTTACTAACTTTCTTTGCTGTTTTTTTTATTATTTTTTTTACTGGTTTTTTCACTATTTTTTTTATAACTTTCTTTACTGGTTTTTTAGCTACTTTTTTCACAGCTTTCTTAACTACTTTTTTCACAGCTTTCTTAGCTACTTTTTTCACAGCTTTCTTAGCTACTTTTTTCACAGCTTTCTTAGCTACTTTTTTCACAGCTTTCTTAGCTACTTTTTTCACAGCTTTCTTAGCTACTTTTTTCA
>DAOWEO010000014.1 GCA_030638415.1 Bdellovibrionales bacterium
CATGGTTTTACTAGATATAACTTGGTCACTACGGCCTAAAAAAATTGGACCTGTTGTTATTCCTGTTCGTCTTAAATGTAAGTCTAAATTCTTAAAGATTGTCTTTGCTCGTTGCGGGATAAATTTATGAATTTTTCCGCCTTTACGAATTGCTTCAATACTATGCAGTTTAGGATCAAAATTGGACACTTCTAGCCGACAAACTTCACTTAATCTTAATCCAGCGTAATACATAAGGTTTAAAATTAAAATTTCACGGCCTCCAAGCAGTAATTTATTAATTTTAAACCAGTCATCTTTTTCTAGCAGTTTTGTATGTTGGATATCTACATCTTTAAGCCTAATTCCATGAAGTTTACTTTTGACAGGATTTATCATGAATTCTTGTCCATTTTCACCGTAACTTTCACGTAAAAATTCAAAAAAATTTTTAATTGTAGAAAGATGTCTTTTTTGGCTACCAATACTCAAGGATTCTGCTGATATTTCACGGTAGTCACTCAGATCAAGCAGTAATACCTTACGAATTGAGACAGGTAACCATGAGATCTGCCTAGCTATTTTAGAGCTACCTGTTGATAAAAATTGCATGTAATTATCGATCACTTTTCGATCAATTTTTGAAAGTTTTCGTGCTTTGTACAGGTATTGATACCAAAACAGAAATTTTAAGAGATCTGCTCTATAGTTTATTAGTGTATGATCCGATCTGTTAGATAGTTGTAAAAAGCTTAAGAACTCATTAAGCAGTTTTTGGTAATTTTTAGCCAGGTCTTTTTCACTATTTTTCATATAATAGATATTATAAGAAATAAACATGATGTAAATGCCTAAATTAATAGCTTTTTGTATACTGGAGCTCTAATTCAACTCTGATGCATTTTATAACCATATATTATAGCTTTTTTGAGTATCATTCTACGATAATTTTAATGTTTTTAAACTGTCTTAGCATCGTGGTGTTAGCAGCGCGTCAACGACGGTGGCTTGCTGGCGATTAAATACTTTTATTCAGGCTGCCCGAGCCAAGTTGCTAAAATTATTTCTATATTTATTGTCTCGAGGATTTACCACCACTGTAGTGATACAGTTGTTAATGTTTTAGTATATGCTATAAATTAGTAATCAAATAGTAATTACTATTGTATGTTTAAGTTTATGTACAATATCAACGATACTACTATAGATAAAATTTCACAGCTACTTAGCTCCAAACAGTTTTTCAGATATAAAGGTCCAGAAAAATTCAGTGAATGTGATCTTTTTGAGCAGCAATTTTCAGAGTTTATTGGCCCTAAAAAACAACAATTTTCTATTATTTTAAATAGTGGTACAAATGCCTTAATCAATGCACTAAAATCTTTGGGTATTTCTCATGGTGATGAAGTACTAATTCCAGTAAATACTTTTGTCGCAACTGCTCTTGCTGTGGTCGAAGTCGGAGCAATTCCTATTCTAGTTAATATTGACCAATCTTTTACGATAAATACTACCGAATTAGAGCAAAAAATCACCGCACAAACTAAGGCGATAATTCCAGTACATTTGGATGGACTTGCATGTGATATGGACAAAATTTGTGAAATAGCACAAATACACAATCTCCACATTATTGAAGACGTAGCTCAAGCAATTGGCGGTGAATTCAAAGGACAGAAACTTGGAACATTTGGTATTTTTGGATGTTACTCACTTAATGTTGATAAGATTATTTCAACTGGTGAAGGTGGAATCTTAACTACTAATGATTATGAGTTATATAAAAAAGCCTTTTACATTCATGACCCTGCGGCAAAGTATGGTCCTACAAAAAAAGAGATGCTTAAAGATACTACCGCCAACTCTAGAGGATTTATGCGCGTTTCTGAAATTCAAGGTCTACTTGGTCAGCAACAACTGCAAGAACGTCCCAAAATCTTAAAGCAATTACGCTCAAATAAGTTAGAGCTAATTAATGAACTACGTACAAATATTAGTAATAAATTATCAATACCGTGTGGTCATGATATTAAAGGTGATTGCGGCACAACACTACATCTCACATTGAATAAAACTGAAGAAATGATAGAACTAAGTAAGTCACTTTTTAAGGCTGGTTTTACTACGATGCCTATGCCAACGCGCCTTGCCCACTACGGTTGGCAGTGGAAAGATATACTTCCTTACAAGTTTAAGCTACCACTATTTCTTGAAACGTTAGATCTCTCTGCAAGGACTATACGCATTTCAATTGAGTATCATTGGACAAAAGAAGACAAGATAAAAATCACCTCACATCTAGTAGATGCACTCAAGAAATTGGGATACTAGATGCAAGCAACCTACTCAATTAGTAATTTAAAAGTTGTTGAATTTGAAATAAATAGTGATTGCAATCTAAAGTGTAGCTATTGCCCTAACTCCCAGGATGTAAGGAAAGAGCAAGGAACATTAAGCTTAGAGCTTTATGAAAATATTATTTTACAACTACGTGATATTGATTTTGTAGGTAGAATCTCTTTTGATTTTTATAATGAGCCACTCTTAAATACTAATATTGAAAAATATATTAGTATTGCCAATACCTATCTTCCAAAGTGCTATACATTACTTTACACAAATGGAACAAAGCTAACAAAAGAGCTAACTTTAAAACTTTTCAGTAACAAACTTGCCTTTATAATTGTTACCAAACATGAATCAATTACAACTATCCCCCTTGACCAATATTATAATGAGCTTCCAGAGGATCTAAAACAAAAGATCACCTATCAAGATCATAATGAAATCACTAAGTATAATAGAGGAGGTATTTTGGATAAAATTACTAATAATATTCGTCCTTTAACCCCCTGTTATCTGCCTCTCACATTACTAAGTATCACTAACAAAGGTCGACTGCTACCCTGCTTTGAAGACTTTTATCAGCAACTTGAAATGGGTGATTTGACGACACATTCACTAACAGACATTTGGTATTCTAAGAAATACCAAAATTTTATTTTAGAATTAAAACAAGGGTTGAGGCATAAGCACACCCCTTGTAAAAGTTGTAATCGAACTTATGACAAATCGGATTTATAATTAAAGATATGAATTTAATGGCCGTAGAAATTGAAATTAATAGTGAGTGTAACTTGCAATGCAATTACTGCCCTAACTCCACTAACACACGTCTAGAACGCGGAGAGATGGAGCTGTCATTATTTAAAAAGATCATGCTCGATCTACACTCAATTAATTTCTCCAAAAGACTCTCCTATCATTTTTATGGAGAACCACTTATTAACTCCAGATTAACAACATATATAACAGTGGCCAATGATATGCTATCCTCCAAAGTTTCACATATGATTTTTACAAATGGAGTATTACTAACCGAACATAGGCTTTATGAATTAATTGATGCAGGAGTTAACTATTTTTATATTACTCACCATACTGGAGTACAAGACCTACCCATATACTCTTTTTACGAACAACTTCCTCAGAAAATCAAAAACAGAATTAAGATTAAACGTGGAGAGCAACTAGACTTAACAACTCGTAGTGGTTTGGTGCAGGTCAATACAAAAAATGCTCAAGTCCTTACTAGTCCTTGTTTAATTCCTGAACAAAGTATGTATATTACAAAAGAGGGCAACGTTCTGCCCTGTTTTGAGGATTATCAACAAAAAGAAGCAATGGGAAATATTAAAAATATGAGCTTAATGAAAATTTGGTCTTCCAACAAATATCAGCAATTTATAAAAAATGCCAAAAAAGGCCATCGTGATTTAAATACTATTTGCAATGGCTGTATTTCAACACAACAGTTTGTAATTTAGTAAACAGTCCAACTAAAAGACTTTTCAGCACGGTTACTAGCAAAATCCCAAACGACAACCTTAATGGAGTGAGAACCTTTAGCGGTAGGAAATCGGGTTGGTTTATCTTTATTAAAATTTAAATTAATATAAAATTTACGGCAATCATAATTACCACAAGTTCGCTCTTGAAAAAAATCACTTACATACTTTTCATTATCAGAGCCCCCAGGTAGGTCTTTAAATTCCCAGACAATACGCTCGGGTTTGTCGTCTAAAAAATAAGAAATTTTGTAAGGAGGTACTTTAAATTTGGAGTGCAACACATAGTCATCACTGTTTACATAAAGAGAATAGCTTCCTCTGATCCTTGCTGTTGGAAAAATTTTTCCTTTTTGCAATAATCCTATTTTATTAATAGTTGGAGCTACTCGGTCATCAAGTTTTTTTAATAATAAAAATGGATTCACATAGTGAAGATTTTTGTCTAGTACGTTTAAGTGAATGTGGTTAAAGCGCTCTCCAAAAGTTACTACCGGCCAATATACAATCTCACCCAGTTTATCACCCATTTTTATTGATGCACCCGTAGAATAAGCATCCTTTATTTTTTGTGGTATCGAATTTTTATCAACATGATGGTACTGCCATAAAAATCCATGAGTATCAAGTACTGCTACTTCCCAGTAGAGATCACTAGATGCATAGTTCTCTATATTTACAATTTTACCATCAGTTGCAGATAAAATAGACTCCCCTGCCTCACCACGTACATCCAGTCCATGGTGAAAATATTTATCCCAACCATATTGCTGATATGATGCTGTAGTATGTCCAATTGAGCTTAGAGCAAAAGGCCAATTAGCTTGAAATAAGTTTTTATTTTTATTTGAAAGAACTGCCCATGGTGCAATTTTGTAATTATGTACAACTTTTTGTACTTCAATAAAGCCATCTTTTTTCATCAGATGATCATTTGCCAGAATTGAAAATGAGAGAGAGAGAAAAACAAGCAGTAAAACCTTCATTAAAACTCCTTTTTCAATGAATCGATATGAATTTTACAAAAGCTTAGCATGAAGAGACAGCCGCTGTCTGGCCATCTCAGATATTTATCATGATTTAATTAACGTAATCCAAAATAATATGGACGTTCTGATCCATTAACAAGTCCAAAGAAATAATCATTAATAAAGTCAAGATCATCTTTTTTATTCTCGTCTAGATCACTCTCAAACTTACCATATAGAATAGTGCCGAGCTGCGTAGAGATGTTGGTTATTCGAGTCACGTCCTCTCCTCTACATGAAGTATTTGCACATTCATATACAACATTACATCCTTGACGACTATCAAATGCATAATCTTTCTCACCGCGAACTAAGATCCCTTCAATCATCTCATTATCAATATCAATAACTGGAGATCCTGAATTTCCACCAAAGGTATCAAGATTAGCAACAAAGTAGTTTTTAATTGTATTAACCCGTACTCCAGCATTTCCAGCAATTTTTTGTGGCAATCCACTAGGATGTCCGACAAGTACTAATGATGCATGTTTACTAACTTTCCCCTCTGTTCGCATTGGAAGAAACTCTCTACCAGTAGAACGGTCTAACTTTAAAACAGCAAAATCATTTTGATCAGTACTATTTAAAATTGAAGCTAAAATCTTTTTGCATTTAAAGACACTTTTTTTCTTACTAAGTTTTTTATTTCCACTAGTGAAATCAAAAACCCAAGCATTATTATCACAATCTGATTGTGACCGAATACAGTGTCCTGCTGTAACCAAGATGTCATCACCAATTAAAAAACCACTACAGTTCGCAGGATTGATCTCATTAGCAAAGCGTTGATTAGAACAAATATTGAAGTAGCTATCTTGAGTAAGAGTCATGTTGTTTGAAAGGTCTACACTGTCACCTGAAAAATCCATTTTATTCCAACTAATCATTGCGGCGGTAGATTGTGAAAGCTTCTGAATCAGCTTACTATCCTTTATTGATGGAGGTAAACGATCATCAGTACCATAAATAACTTTTGGATCTACATCAATTATATGGGCAAAGAGTGACCCTGTCATAGCAGCAGCAGCTGATATAATAAGTAGGATCTTTTTTACATTGTTCATCTATTTGTCTCCTTTTCTAGACTCTAAGATATATTGTATCTGGATTATCAAATCATAACGGTTCATTTTCTTCAGTAAATCCATCGCCGTTATTTTTCGATTGTTCTTAATATCAGTTCTAGCTCCTTTTTCAACTAGAGTGAAAAATTTATCTACTTCTCTTTTTCGAATTGCAAAGTGAGCTGCCGTATCTCCGTTAGCTCGTTGAATATCAAGATCTATGGCAGAGTTACTTACAAGCAGATCAAATACCTCTCCATCTCCATTAGCAAGAGAGAGCATCAATGGAGTATAACCATGAATATTTTGATCATTAAGGTTTAACCCCATTTCAAGCAGTTGCTTTACAAAAATTGCATTCGTATATCTGGCAGCAACTAAAATAGGACTCCAATTATGTCGGTCACGCTGACTTAAGTCGGTGTTGCCAACTAGCATCTGTGCTACACTCGTTTGATTATGTCTCAATGCAATTAATAGAGCGTTAAATCCATTTTGGTTTATCTGATTAATATTAGCACGACGCTTTAGTAGTATCTTAACCATGCGCTCATTACCAAAAAGAGCGCTTGTCATCAGAGGAGTTTTCTTTTGAATGATACGATCTAAAGACAAATCTTCGCGTTTGAGTAAGCGCTTTTCAACACGCTTTAATTTAGGATCACGCAGCATCGCTAATATAGTAAGAGCATCTCTATTTGCACTGTTCATTGATGTAATATCCAATGATTTTTGACGTAGTAAAAAAATTGCAACAGTGCTATTGCCTGCGTTGATCGCCTCTATTAATAAACTATTACCATTACGGATATTAACTTTATTAATAAGTGCCATATTCTTTTTTATTACTAACAGCGCATTCGGATTTTTACTACGTACTTTTGTAAAAATACTATCTTCCATCTGAGGTATTAGAACATTAGTGATTCGCGTAATATCTTCTCCATCGCAACTGTCATCAGCACATTGCTTAGCTTCATAACAGTTACGCTTATTGTTAAAGGTATAATCCTCTTCACCGCGAACTAAAATTCCTTCGATCATCCCACTTTTTAAATCAAAGATAGGTGAACCAGAATTTCCAGAGAAAGTATCTAGATTACTCGAAAAATATTCAGGATGACTGTTATCTCTAACTTTTCCATTTAGTCCTACTTTTTGGGAAAGACCTGATGGATGCCCAATAACAATTAGCTTAGCCTTATCACTAACCTTACCTGATGTTCGTCTAGGAACAATCTTGCGATCAACCTTACGGTCTAACTGGATTACAGCATAGTCATTGGGAAATTTTTCATCATCGTCATTATAAACTTGCTTTAAAATAGCAGTACAACGAAAGATACTTTTTTTATAGGATAGCTTTTTACCTGAACGAGTGTAATCAAATACCCAGGCGTAGTCTTGGCACTCTTGAAAACTTTCAATGCAGTGCCCTGCCGTGACTAATATATCAGGTGCAATCAAAAAACCACTACAATTAGCAGGGTTCATCTCATGGCCGAAGCGCTGAGCTTCACACAATTTTCGGTCCTTTTTTAAGAGCTTTCCAGTTAAGGAGACACTATCCTTTGATATTACTAAATCATCCCAATTAACCATCGCCGCGGTTATGTCACCTAACTGAGTAAGCTTGCTATTATGTAACTGCTCAATTGAGATACGGTCATCACGGCCATAAATAACTTTATCATTAGCCCATACGGTATAAAAAATTGTTACTGCAACACAGGTAAACAAAACAAAATGCTGTAAATATGAAATCGATCTAGATTTTAAAATCATTGAACAACTCTCCTATTTAGTAATATTACTGTGCACGACAATGAACTAGTTTCTCTCGCATATTTTTTAGTCTATCTACATGTGTCTTTTTCGCATATTTCGCATTTCGAAGTTGCTCGTGAGCCAAATCAGCCCGAACAGCTAAAGTGCGAATAGTAGGAAGCATGGATCTTTGCCTTTGTAGTTGGTCTTGTGCATCGAAAACTCTGTCTTCAGCATCTGGTTCATATATTCCAAAATTATCTTGAATATCATTTAGACGATTTATATCATTTGTATGTCTCACAACAAGATATTTTAGATTATCAACTCGCTTTACCTGGTTCTTATATTTTTTCTTAGCCTTTGCACGCTTAATCGCTCTCCACTTACTGATTGCCTTATACTTCTTTTTTAAAGGTGCAATTTTAGCAATTTCTCCCGGCATATTTGCATTTAAACTTGAAATAGTACTACTATTCTCACCTACCAAACGAGGTCCATTATTATAATCATAGCGCAAACTATTAAGAGTATTTTGAGAATTTGATAGATTACTTCTTCTATTAACTAGAGCAGCCTCACGATCATCTAAACGCCTCTTTACTGCATGATGACGATTTTTTGCAATATGTACATCACGTTCCAAGCGATCAACCTGCCTTTCAAGCTTAAACACTCCACGAACAAAACGGTCACAACGAGCAGAATCGTTCTGTTGTACAGGTTTTTTTTGTGCACGACCTGTTGCTAAAACAGATGTAGTCATCAAAGTAAATAAAATTGCAGTTGTACATAATTTTCTAAAGCTCATTACTTCTCCTTAGGTTCTGTTACTAATATAAATATTAGTCAAAATAGACTCTTTTGACGCGTCACACAACCAGAGTGAAAGTTTTACAGTTTTAATGGAGAGTTTGCAGTGGTAAAAAAGAGGCAGGTATGATTATACCTGCCTAGTTAAGTATAAGTTATTTCAATGAATTAAGTGCATTTGCATAGTTAGGCTCATCAACAATTTCACCTACTTGCTCAGTATAAAGGACATTATTGGTTTCATCTAGGATGATAACAGCGCGTGAACATAGTCCAGCAAGTGGCCCATCAATAATATTTAGACCATAATCATCAGCAAAAGTTGAACGAAAAGTTGAGATAGTTTCAGTATTGTTAATTCCCTCTGCTCCACAAAAACGTGCTTGAGCAAATGGAAGGTCTGCAGAGATATTTAACACAACTGTATTAGGAAGATCAGAAGCCTCTTTATTAAAAGCTCTAACACTTGTAGCACAAGTTGGAGTATCAAGACTTGGAAAGATATTCAAAACTTTTTTCTTTCCCGCATATGAATCTAGGGTTGCCTCTGATAGATCATTTTTTACAAGTGTAAAATTTTTCACAGTAGTACCATTTATTGGTAATATCCCGTTAGTATTAATCGCATTTCCTTTAAGTGTAATCTTGGCCATTTTTGACTCCCTTTAAATAAGTTAAATTTTGACTTACTTTATCACATTTAGTATTAGATGCAAGTGAAATTATAAAATTTTCCAATGTGAATAATGCCAACCTTAGAGAAGTTATTTCATACCATAAGTACCTACTTTTACATATGATTTATTTTAATATAGATAAGCATTTCATAAATGCTACACTAGATTAGAAAGGTTTTAACCTAGGAATTAAAATGAAAATACTAAGTATTCTGATTTTGCTAATAGCTCAAAATAGCTACGCTCTAACCCAAATTATTTCAGCGCAATGCAGCCAGAATGATATACCTAAATATCTTTACTATATGACTACTCTACAAGCACATAATAGCTATAGTGCTGATACTAAGGATCTACAAACATCACCTGCTGTCACTAAAGGTAAACCTTATTGGGATATGCGCTACGTAAATCCCATTAGCATATTTATCAACGGTGGAACATATGCCAACTTTGCAAATCATGGTGAATATACAGGACTAGACACACGTAGTGGTACACAAAATATTGCAGTCGGCAGTGAGTTTGCAAAAGGTAACGCCAGTGGCAGTGTTATACAGAGTGAGTGTGTTGATGGTGTGCTGACTCAAGGTACTACAATTAATTTAAAAGATGCTCCTGCGCAGGTAATTAATTATGGAGGCCCGCAGGCAACATTCGCCTATAAATTTACTAACAATGCTCTTACTGCACCTTGGAAAGCCGACGGAACAGGTAACATCGTGCTGCAAGCTAGTTTTGCCAAACCAAGCTATACAAATTTTGCAACAAATGATGGAGGCGGAGTAAACTTTGGCTTTTTTATTAACAGAAAAGGAACTAATCAAAATATAAATTTCGTTGTCGCCATCTATCCTGTTGGTGCAAAATTCGCAAATGGTAACTTTAAGGAAATTGACGAATTACTCTTTGACACTACCACTAGAACAGTTCACGTTTCAACAACGATTCAAGACAGTACAAAATATACCACAAAATCACAGTACTCCAAAGCAAGTGAGGCCATAACAAGTACACCAGAAAAAAAACGAGATGTGATTGATCAATGGCCTGATTTATTTAGAGTAAATATCTCCTATCAAAATCTATTAAATGTTTTAAAAACAAAGCAGTCTCAGCCAGCGAAGCCTGGAGAGCCAGTAGTAGATATGGGTCTAGCTCCTCACGAATGGCAGTTTTCATCAATTATGATTCAGTATGAACTCGAAGAGAATGGTGGTACAGCACTTCTAACTGGATCTTTCAAAGCATTTGAAGTTTTCTCTACTCCACAACCCTTGTAGGATATATGCCAAAATATGATTATCTTATTGTAGGAGCGGGACTATTTGGTTGTGTTGTTGCTGAGCAGCTAGCAAAGAAAAACAAAAAAATTCTTATAATTGATAGTCGAAACCATCTTGGAGGAAACTGCCATAGTGAAATTGACCAACGTACTGGTATTGAATTTCATACTTACGGCACTCACATCTTCCATACCCAATCATTAGAACTGTGGGACTATGTCAACAGCTTCACTCCATTTAAACACCAACAGCACCATGTGGTGGCCAGAATCGGTCATGATGAATATCCACTACCATTTAATCTAGACACTTTTTCTCTTTTTTTTAAGAAAAACTTTACCGCTACTACACTTAAAGATTTTTTACAGCAAGAAACCCAGCAGTTTGCAAATATTGAAAACTTAGAGCAGCAAGCGCTTTCAATGGTTGGGAAAAAGTTTTATGAAGCTTTCATAAAAGGATATACAGAAAAACATTGGGGTGTTTTAGCAACACAGTTACCTAGCTCTATTTTA
>DAOWEO010000001.1 GCA_030638415.1 Bdellovibrionales bacterium
TAGTTAATAAGGTATTCAACGCCATTTGCTGTCAGTGTTGCTCCAGACAGACCATCAATTTGATGGACAGCATCTGGACCAGCTCTTACTGCACCTTTAACTATTTTTAGATTTGGTTTATAATTCTCATCAAGAAGAGTTTTTCCAATCCACTTAGCCTTCCAGCGAGGGTTATCAATCTCGCCACCAAGTCCCGGAGTCTCTGCTTGATCATAAAATCCAAAGCCATCAACTGTTTTTGTATCCATCTTAAGAGCAAGAAAACCATACATTGTTGACCAGAGCCCCTTTCCATATACAGGAAGGATCATCTTTGCAACTTGGCCATCTTTTTTAATAAGATAGACTTTAGAAATCTTTGCACGTGTGCGAATTTTTCCAAGATCTTTTTTAGTTGGAATTTTATAATTTTGCTTTGGGTCTTTTGCTGCTTGTTTTTGATTATATTTTTCAGCATCATCACTAGCAACATAGCCACCTGTAGCAAGATCAACTAATTTAATCTCAACTTTTTTATACTCATCCATAATCGTTGGAACATCTGCATCAGACTTAATAAGTCCTGCTGACATCAAAAGATTACGTCTAAAATCAATCACTCTGTTTTTTTCCTGAATTGGTCTAAGCATCACAACTGATCCTGAAACCAAAATAGAACAAACAATACAGAGGAGCCCTGCAACAGTCAGGGTCTTTAATGTACTATCCCCTTGCATTTCTTAACTCCCTTCGCTTAACGTTTTTCTGCACTACAAACCAATCAATGGTTGGAGCAAAAACATTTGCAAATAAAATTGCCAGCATCATTCCTTCTGGATATGCCGGATTAACAACTCGTACTAAAATTACCATGACACCAATTAAAATTCCGTAAATCCACTGACCTTTAAAAGTCATTGCAGCACTTACCGGATCAGTTGCCATAAACACGGTACCAAAAGCAAAACCACCCAGCATCATATGCCAAAGAGGAGTTACGCTAAATAGTGCGTTAGTCTCACTACCGATAGTATTAAATAGAAGAGTTGTTGCTACTGCACCAAGAATTACACTGAACATAATTCTCCAAGAGCCAATTCCATTAATTATAAGAAAGAGTGCTCCGAGTAAAATTGCAAAGGTTGAAGTCTCTCCCATCGATCCAGGCATAGTTCCCCAAAACGCATCCCATAGTGAGAATGTTTCAGTTAATACTGCTTGACCACCTGCCGCTGCCATGGAAAGTGCAGTTGCTCCGGTATATCCGTCAACAGCAACCCAAACTGCATCACCTGATATTTGTCCAGGATAAGCAAAAAATAGAAATGCTCTTGCAACAAGTGCAGGGTTTAGAAAGTTTCTTCCAACTCCACCAAACACTTCCTTACCAATGATAACTCCAAAAGTTGTTCCCAGAGCAACTTGCCAAAGAGGAATCGTTGCAGGAAGAGTAAGTGGTAATAAGATACTTGTTACCAAAAATCCTTCTGTAATTTCATGCCCTCTCACTGTCGCAAAAACGACTTCCCAAATACCTCCGATTGCAACCGTTACTAGATAGATAGGTAGGAAGAATATTGAACCTAAAACTACATTTGCTAAAACGCAGGTTGGATCAAACTGGAACCCTAACATCTGATAAAGAGCATAATGCCAATCACCTTGTGGAGGATTACTCATTCCGGCCAGGACACTGTTTGCTTGAAAGCCAGTATTATATAGCGCCATCAAAATAGCAGGAATCACAGCAATAAAAACAGTAATCATCAAACGTTTAAGCTCTAGTGAGTCACGCACGTGAGTTCTGCCAACTGTTACATCCTTAGGTGTAAAAATAAATGTATCGAGTACTTCGTAGACAGGATACAATTTTTCAAGAGCTCCTCCCTTTTCAAAGTACACAGCTTGTTTTTCTATAAAGTTTTTCAGGCCCATATTAACCTTCCTTCTCAATAGTTGTTAAAACGCTACGTAAAACAGCGCCATAATCAACCTTACTGGGATCAACAAAAGTACAAAGTGCCAAATCCTCTTCATCTAATTCCAAAGCACCTAACTCTTGAGAGGAGTCTAGGTCTCCGACGTCTAGAGCACGAAGAAGCTGTGTTGGCAGGATATCTAGTGGCATTACTTTTTCGTAGTGACCAACAGGAATCATCGTTCGTTGACTTCCATTTGTTGATGTTGAAAAAGGAAAAAGTTTGGAACGAAGTGCTGCAAGATAAGTACGTCCAACAGAAAATTTACTAATTCCAGGATTCAACCAACCAAAAAACTCACGAGGAGCCCCTTCTTGAATTGCAGAAATCTGATTATGAAATTTCCCTAAATAGTCAAATGGTCCAACCACTTTTCTACCATCTAAAACACTTCCAGAGATAACTCTGCAGTCACTAGTATTTATATTACCCTTAGTCAGCTCTGTTATACAGGCACCCAAACGTGTTCTATAAAGACGAGCATTTGTAACCATCGTCCCACCTACTGCAACCACACGTTCTGTCCACAACTTACCAGTTGTAAAAAGTTTTCCAATGGCAATTACATCTTGGTAGCCGATAGTCCATACCATCTTATTCGGTCCAACTGGATCAATAAAATGAATGTGCGTTCCAGCAAGTCCTGCAGGGTGCTTTCCACCAAACTCATGCATTTTAACTTTTAAATTACTGCTGGCAGCAATTTCTGATCCAACTTTTTTACAAAGATGAACAGATGTCTCTGTCAAACAACTTAAAATATCAAGACCATATAAGAAGTCTTGCTCGTGTTGCTTCACAATAATGTCAGGATTTGCTGCTAATGGATTTGAATCCATTGCTGTTACAAAAATTGAATAAGGTGTTGAGTCTATTGCTGGTGATTTAGAGTAAGGCCTCGTTCTAAGTGAAGTCCAAAGACCAGACTTAATAAGTTTCTCTCTGACCACCTCATCTGATAGCTTAGGCAACTCTTCTGCTGCATGGCCGCCAAAATCAACATACTCTTCAGATTCTGCTATTTCGATTACTACACTTTGGAAAACTCTACGTTCTCCACGATTAACCTCAATAACTTTCCCTGCAGCTGGAGCAGTGTAGCTAACACCTGGAACTTTTTTACACTCAAAAAGCTCTTGACCAACTTTTACATCGTCACCAACTTGAACTTTCATAGTTGGCTTCATTCCTTGATAATCCGGCCCAATCAGAGCTACTCTAGTAACCCGCGCAGCATCAATAATACTCTGCTCGGGGGCTCCAGCAATGGGGATATCAAGACCTTTTTTAATCTCAATCATACGCACACTCATGGTTATAAGTTAATAATAAAACTGAATTATTTTCCTCAGATAATAAGGGAATTTAAACCTTTGCACAATTGATTTTTTATCGAAAAGCTAAGTTAAATTGTTGATTTATATCAGTAAATAAGAACTATAGTATTTAGTGACGTTGTATATAGCAGTGAGGCTAATTGGTAGGTCGAGAAAATAAATATCCCACTACACTAACTAACGTGTAGTGAGATATCTTTATCTAAATTATCTTTTTACTTGTGTTTCTTTTTTCTTCAGCTCAATAACTGACTTGTCTATAATTGTCTTAAGCTCTTTACTGTTAGAGTCATTAATACTTTCATGTCCTGCACATAATTTAGCTGATTGACATGCACCATTAATAGCGGCCTCTAAAGTCTGCTCCATCTTTTCTGCGATATATCTACCTAAAACTGAATTATCAATTTGGGTATTAACTCTTTGCAATAGCAAGCCTACTTCAAGTTGCCTTATTTTAAGATCTTGTCCAAGACTTGCATAATCCTTCATAACAAATTCAGCAAGGTCTGCTCCATCTTTTAAATCATCCATAAATGCATTTAATTTTGTTTCCGTTTCATTTTTTGAATCTGCTAGCGCCATTTGGCTTAACTCATATGCCTCAATTTCTCTTTCAGTGCCTAGGCTTACTAATGCTTTATTATAGTTATCGGAAACTTCTACTAATTTGATATTTTGCTTCTCTGCTTTTGCCGAAAGTGCAGCGATAGCATCGAGTTGTTTTTTTGCTTCTAACTCACGTTTCTTTGCCTCTTTTTGAGCATTTTTGATTCGTAAATTGACTGATCGCAGCTCCTTTCGTTCACTTTCTAAAGATCTCAACTCTTTTGACATTTTTTTAGGATTACTTGTCCAGCCCTTTCCTGTGAATAGCGTTGTAGCATCTTCAACGATACCAGAGTCTCCTGCTGCAAGATCAGAGTTTCCAAGAAACTTATCTTGAATACTACCGGTAAGTTTCATCTTTGATTTATTCAAATTAGTTTGCTCTAACTTTAACCTTGTAACGGTATTGATATTTTTTAAATACTTATCTTCCATACTTTTTTGGCTTTTCTTAACTTTTTTAAGTTCTGCAGCAAGAGCACGTTTCTCGTTTTTAATCTTTTGTTCTTTAATATCTACCTTATATTCAATCACACCTTTAGATTTCATCCAGCTATCTCGCTCAGGACTTTTAGTACGTAGCCACTCATTTCTACGTGCATTGTTTCTAGCATTTCTGGCTTTTTTCTCAACACTTGAAAGTGTCCACCAGACCGTCTGATGGTCATAAGGGGTATAGTTACAATCTGCAAAATCATCGTTAAAATCACAATTTGCTTTACTCACTGTAATTCGATCATCACCAAGCTTATCAATTTTTTGCTTCAAGCTAATTGATCCTGCTGCAAAAATACTGCTTGATACAAATCCACACATAATAAATAATACTGCTATCAATTTCATTTTAGCTCCTTGCTCAAAATTATCTCACTAATAGGTTAGCATATTACTTCTAATTATTTTGACCTTTATATAGGTGGATTTTTTTGCCAGTTAAGGACAGCTACCGACACAGTCGGCAGGACCACCAGCGCTATCACAACATGGGCAAGCGGGGCAATTAAAAGTTTTTACAACTTTAAGCTCAAACTCAAACTTAAAATTATAGTTATCACCGTGAATTGCGGTACCCATAATATTATTTGCGCCACCAAGTGTAGAACTTACCTCTGTCACACTCCCAGATAAGGATGCTTTTGTATCAGTAATTATCGTAGCTGCTGATTTTATTGGAGTATGAGTCGAAGAGTTAGTCAGCTCGTAACATGACGCTTCATAAACTATTGATGGAGGCCCTGCGGCAACATTATGGCACATTAATTGAGTAGTTCCTTGCATCTGACTATTGCCAGTAGATAAAGCACATCGATCATTAATAGCAACATCTTGAATACTTTCTACCCCAAGTTTTAAAAATTTAAAAAAACCACTTGATATTGTTCCTCCAATTGTTAGATCTTTTTCAAGGCAATTACGGTGACACTTATCTTTACTTTCATCACATGTAATTGGAAAGACATCTGGTAAAAAGTGGCAGCAGTATTCAGGACATGAGTTTTGGTCACAAATACTTGCGGGTACCTCAGGAATTGTAAAACATGCTTCAATGAATTCAAATTCCACACTTGGGATAGTATTAAATATACCTAATGGCTTTTTATCACCTTCTAGCTGCGGGTCAACCCATCCATTACACCAATTTGAACATCTTTTATATTTATAAGTAATTGTCTGGGTCTCTGTATACGTTCCTCCGCATCCCGCACAAGCTGTGGTTGTGACAGCACTACTTGTTGTGGATATCAGCTGCCAATTTATTTCCAATGCCATACCTGCATCAAAATTAGCAGCATAAAGATGATACGTTCCTAGAAGTGACAATAATATTGCTAATTTTTTACCCATTTGTGTTCCTCCAAAATACTGAGAACCTAATACTAATATCTACACTGAAGATTCTCAAGTAAAATAACCTTTTATAGTGACATTTTATATAATTCTTGAAATAATTTTTTTATCATTAAATAAGGATTTTAAAATGCATAGAAGTAGAGGTTTTTCTTTAGTCGCAGTCATGGTTGCAGCCAGTATTATGAGTGGACTCGTATTAGTTGTCATGCAACTACAAAAGCAATCAACAACTGCAGTTAGAACAATGGAAGCAGGCAGTGAAATAGTCGCTCTTGTCGCAGAGCTCAGAGCAGCACTGTCCGATCCAGATCAGTGCCGTGAAACTTTGCTAAATTTAACTCCCACTAATCTAGCTGAAGGAACTATTAAAGAAATTAAAATTATAACTAATGATGGTGCGACTCCTCCTAACTTTCATGATAGATACCTTTCAAATATTGATCCGACAGCCGGAGTGGCCTATGGTCAGGGAAAAATTAAAATCTTGGGATATAGTTTATCCGACTCTAATTCAGACGTCAGTGTCGCATCTGATAGCACAACGGCACTAGCTGTTAGGTTTTACCGAGGAAAAACAGCAGTAACACAAGAGATTACTAAAAATATTAAAATTTGGGTGGACCTTGAGGGAGGGGCTACTATAAAAAATTGTCGCTCTCTTTCTGCCACAGAAAATAATATCTGGTCAAGAGAACAAGTTAGCCAAAATAATATCTTTTATGGTGGTGGTAACGTTGCTGTAATAGATACCTTCACCGTCGGCTCATCCATTGCTAGTGCGACAGATACAGTATTTATAGAAGCAGGGTCTATAAAAACAACAGGGTTACTAGACGTAGGCTCTGCAAAAATATCAGCTTTATTAGAAGCAGGAACTGCAAAAATAACAGGGTTACTAGAAGCAGGATCTGCAGTTATAGTAGGAGAAATGAAATCTGGAACTATAGAAACAGGTGATGTCACCGCTGGCGCAGTATCAGGAGTTTCCTTTAGTGCATCATCAGATAGAAGATTAAAATCTAATCTGCAGATAATTGATGAGCCTTTAGACAAAATAAAACATGTTACTGGTCTAACTTATAATAAAAAAGGTTGTAAAGACCGTGAAGCGGGAGTGATTGCTCAAGAAATTGAAAAGGTACTGCCAGAAGTTGTTACAACAGACAGTCATGGTTACAAAAGTGTTAATTATGGTGCTATGAATGCTCTACTTATTGAAGCTTTAAAAGCAACATTAAATAAAGTTGAGCTCCTAGAAAAAGATCTTTGCGAAAAAGATCCTTCCTATAGTTTTTGTAATATTTAATTATAAAAATGTTGGAACTACTGTTCTAGGATCTTAGCATCATCAGACTCTTCACTCCAATTACGTCCAAGAATTAGTCTTTTCACCTTTTGGTACTCAGAAAAATCTAAATTTGAAAATTGTAATGCGCGTGAGAACATTCTAACCAGTGGCTCTGGTGTGGATCTTCTTGAAAGTGACTTTAATGCTCCAATATAATCACTGCGGAAAACTGTCGGTATGATAATACTAGGCATCTTTGCACTAATCAATTCTCGGTTTAGTACAACTCTTGAAACACGTCCATTCCCATCAGTAAAAGGATGAACTTCACTGATTAAATAACTTATGAAAATTCCTTTAGCCAAAGGGTGAGAGAGGGTTTGATAATAGTCATATCCTTTTATAAGGGTGCCACGAACTAGGTGTGGATGAACAAAAACAGTATTTCCAGCTTGATTTTCTTTTTGTTTAAACTCTCCAGGAATTTTATCTTTTCTCTCTTGCATAATAAGGGAGTGAATATATTTCAAACTGTTTTCAAATTCTTCGTAACTCCCCATCCTTTTACCCATGAGGTTTTGATCTGAAACAATTTGATATGTTCCACTAATATCATGTGACTCATTCACTCTATTTTCAATTTCCATTTTATCAAAAACAATTTGCTCTGCTTCAGAAATTAGAAACCTTGTACCTTCAATATAGTTAGAAAAATAACTCTCGAAAAATGCTTTGTTATTAAAATGTGCTAAATTTCCCAAAAGTGGATCAGTAAGTGTAATAAGAGATGTACTATTTAGATGAGAGAAGAGCTCACCAAAAATATGCATCCGTTTATGATCATATGACAGACCTTTTGATCTTAAAGCAGCACTCTCGCCTTTTAATAAAATATCTTTTGTACCTAAAAGAGCTCCAACAATTTTATCAAGTTTTTTAAACCCCTTAGTAAAATTACCTTCATTACTAATTTGCTTTGCTTGATCACGTAGTTTATTTAGACCGTCTTCCCCTTCATTAGTTAGTATTGCTTCAAGTCGCTGTTCAATATCTTCAATCGGAAGAAAACGTCCATCAGTAATCCCTTTACGTGCTGGAGTCAAAAGCTCCAAGAAAGTCCTTGCTTTTGATGCGACCGTTGTCCCCATCAGCCCAATATAATCAGAATCAAGTTTGCCACAACCTTTTATAAA
>DAOWEO010000057.1 GCA_030638415.1 Bdellovibrionales bacterium
TTGATTTGTGCCCAAGTGTAATCATCTACTTCTGGAACTACTACACCACTACGAGAGTTAAAACTTTGCATATTACTGGCGTTATCAATTTTATCCCAAACTGACGTTGTGTCATTGTAGACAACCCAGTCACTTACAGCCCAGTCACGTGGTCCTTCACCGTCACCAAAATTAACATCTACATCTGCAACACTGACGATATAATACTCACCACTAACTGGAAATGCATTTGGAGCTGAGCCACCTGTTGCATCCCAACTACCGGCATAAGTCAGCCCACCAAGGTCACCTGGCATCCACGTCGTTCCGTTAAATTTTAGAACCTGTCCCATCCCAGCTCCCATGCTATTTAGCTTTACTGCAGTCACTGAGCCGTCTTGTAATTTAACAGTACTTACTGAGTCATCAGTTAAGTCAAAAGTAATTGCAAACGTAGCTGCACCACGAGCATCAGAGATGATCAGACTAAAAGCACCACTGAGTGCCATGCTGATAATTTTGGTTCCATTCGCAATTAGATTAGTAGAAGTTTTTGATTCGATGTTGAAAGTTTCGTTGAAGTTACTTGGACCTGTAATTCGCACAGAGGTTACGCCGTTTAATTGTGCTCCTGTTAGGACTAGTTGGTTATTAACAATTGCTACAGAGCTAACTGAAGCAGCAGCACTGCCGTAATCATTCACTCCGATCAGAGTCAAGCTGTTGTTTTCCCACATACATGATGAAAAAATAAGAGTGAATGTGAGTAGCAATATTTTTATCAAAAATGCTCCAAACAAGAGTTAACTATCCAATATCCTTATCGAATATTATACGAGAAGCATGAGAAATATCGTAATGAGATAGAAAATCAAGGACTTATCTTTTAGGGCATAGCAAATAGTACCATATAAGCTTGGCAAAGCTTATACTAGGAAGTGCTGTATCATAATTATAAATGAAAATATCAGTGACATTTTTTACTACTTTTTTTCTTCTGCTATTCGCACAGTCTCATTCAGTGCATGCCCACCCTCACATGTTTGTCGACGTTGAAACTTCATTTGTAAAATCGACAGTGGACTCTATTGAGCTCGCAGTAAAATGGTCTTTCGATGAGTTCACTTCTGGTGGCTTAATCATGGACTATGATCAAAATTCAAATTTTGTACTAGAAAAAAGAGAGCTACAAGCGATACTAAAAGACTTTAGTGGTGAACTTAAAAAACATGACTATTTTATGACAATTCTTTTAAATAATAAAAAGCAGAGCTTCTCTCTCAAAAATCTTAATATTGGTGAAAAATGGATCAAAAGCAGTCAAGTATCACTTGGCAGCTTAACCGGTGGAAACGATAAAAAACAAACAAAAGTACAAACTGTCTATTATACATTTTCAGTAATAATTTCAACTCCTTTGAAAAAAGAGAATGAGCTAAACATATCCTATCTGGATCCAACCCTTTATAGTGCGCTCTCCGCAACAAAAAAAATGTTTTTTCCTGCTTCAGTAACAGTTAAATCAAACTCTTTAATAACAAGTAGCTGTAGTTTCAAGGCTATTTTTCTACAATGAGTTCAAAAAACTCCTCTCTATTGCGCTTTAAAAATATTGTTGCACTCACTCTGCTCATCTCACTTGCACTGGCCACTATTTGGCTAACTAAAACAGATATATTTATTATTAAGCAAAAAGAGTTTAATAACTTTCTGATGAGTGGCATCCGGGAGATCAAATCAGGTATAAGCTTTTTAAAACTACTCTACCTCTCACTTTTTTCAATTGCCTATGGTTTTTTTCACGCCATGGGACCGGGACATGGAAAACTTTTTATTTCAGGATTTTTAATAAAACGTAAAAATAGTTATGCCAAGGCTATTTTTATAACATTTATCACAACTACAACCCATGTCGGCACTGCAATTATAATTGCATATCTACTCAAATACGTCTTCACCGGTATAACCTATTTTGGCCGTATAAGTATGCTGGAAAACTTTAAACTAGTGAGTGGCACAGTTATTTTATTACTTGGTTTTACTATTATCTTTAGCTCTCATTTTAAAAAAATAATACCTTCATTTCTCACCAGCTTGTCATTAACTGATAATATCTACTTTGCAGGTATAATTGCGGGAGCAATTCCCTGCCCACTTTCCATGATGGTCATTCTTATCTCAATCTCCTACTCAATTGAGTTTATAGGTCTACTGCTTGTCTGCTCAATAGCCTTTGGAATTTTACTCTTTCTCACCCTCTTCTCACTTAGCTTTATCTTTTTAAAAGAGAACTCTTCTAAGTTTGGACAACAGCTTCAATTTAAGCTTCCTTTTGATGTGCATTACCTTCAAGGCAGCTTTTACCTTTTGATTGCATGTATTATCCTGTTGTCATAAATTGCATAAAACAGATAATGAGTTATACTATTATTAAGAGTCTTTTGTGAGGTTAAAATAAAATATTTTTTGTCTATTGTATTACTATTTATAACCATCAGCATTGCTGCTGAAAATCGTATTTATACAGTTAAAGATAGTGACACTCTAGATAAAATTGCAGCATTTGAAGTTAACTCTAACCGATTAAATAAAAGTCAATTCGAACTAATCAAATTACAGTTAGTACGTTTCAATCCACATGTCAGCGATTGGAACCAACTTCCTGAGGGACTTAAAATATTTTTAAACTCTCCACTGCACCCGCACCTCAGCTCATATACAAATTCATTTCTGTTAAAAGGATGTGCTATCAATCGCTCTTTTTATGAACAAAATTCTCACATCACGCTAGATAAGTGCCCAATGATGAAGAGAACTGGTGCATTTAAATTTAGAGCAAAAGTCAAAAATGTTACCGATGCCGGTAATTCCAGAAAGAATCTATCAATGTTTGGATTTTACGTCTTTTCTTTAGGTGAGCAAGTTGAAAAAAAGGACAGTGCTGTAAGTAGTATCATGTCTCAAAACTCTCCCTTCACTATTGGCCTAGGTGGAAGCTACCGTTTAAAAAATAAGAATCAAATAGTGTCTAGTGGTTATCTGTCTAAAATAAATCCTATTGTGAGTAACTTAGGAAATGAAGAGATGCCTTATGAGCTTGGTATGAATATATACTACCAGTTTAATTTTAAACCATTGTCAGTATATTTTGGTCTAGACTATGAAAAATTAAGCTCTATTAATAGTAATACTCTAATTGCAGCTTCTAATGTCACGGCCGCCTTAAATGATCTAGGGTATTTGACGGTAGGCATAGCTAAAGTATTTTTCCCTTTTGAAAGGTTTTTACTTTTTAAGGCCAGTGCCTCATACCTAGGTGTTTCTAAATCTGATACTATCAACCATCTTACTGGTTATAAATATATTTTTTTTAGTAGCCTCGGTATTACAAAAAAATTGAATCTAAACTTATTTTTAAAAAGGCATAAACTTAAAGACCAAACGGATATTACGGTTACCCGTTATGGCCTAGGAGTAAGTTACTCTTTCTTGTAATTAATTATATTATCTAGCATTCATCCAACGATCAGCAAGCTCTTCTTTGGAGCCATTAAATACATTTACGTCCATGTCAAAGAGTGTTCCAGGTACGTTATAAAGACAGCGACCTGTGCGGTTGCAGTTGATCTCACTAGAGAATTGCCATAGAAAATATTCATTCCAGATTCCCACTGGGAAGTTTGGAATCTCTGGGCGAAAACGTGCATACCAAAGCTCAGCTTCTTGAAATAATCGGTTGTCAGCTAATTTCTGATTTAACTCTTTTGTAACAGTGTGGTTTGCATATACCACCATAACTTTTCCGGTCTGCTCATAAATATAGTTCATAAATACAACTGCTTCATCAATATCCATCATTGATGATGATGATGTTGCTTCGAGATCTAAAATTAAAAGAGTCTCTGGGTGGTCACCGACAACATCTAAAAAGATGTCTGCCTGCCTAATGGTATTACCTGGTCGACCTAAATGGTAAGCTCCCCATAGGTAACCACGATCTAGAGCAATCTCATTTCTAGATCGATATTTTGTATCAACTCTAGTTCCATCGGTGGCCCTATGGATAACACCAACGACTTTACGGTCTGTTCCCATCTTATCCCAATTAATTGGATTCCCTTGATATGCATCAATAACAATAGTAGAATTTTCTAACTCCCAAGCTCGATTGAATTCAGATGCTGCAAAGATCGTTGTTGAAAATAGAAATAAAGTAAGTAGTAATATTTTTGTCATTTGTTCACCTTTTGTTTAAGTAAAATCTCTTTACTTTTCTCTTCGGTGAGCGTTTTTAAAATATGAGACTATTTTGCTTTAGTATTAATTTTCAAATCAAACCCTTAATAATCAAGATGTTACATTAGTTCAAGAGTAAACCTTTTTAGTCGGTTAAATCTAATAGTAAGCACTACTATTAAACGTTGATAAATATATACACATTATAACAATCACGATAAAAGACACTCTATGCTGGTAAATATTAACGGTACTATTCTTCCACCTGAGCAGGCTACAATCTCGATTTTTGATCGTGGTTTTTTGTTTGGTGACTCGATCTATGAAGTAACTAGAACCTACGATAAAATCCCTTTTATACTTGAAGCTCATCTGGAACGATTAGAAAAATCAGCTAATATCTTAGGTATTCAACTTACCTATTCCCGAGAGCATCTAAACCAAGAGATAAGAAAAACACTCAACCAGTTCTGGTCAACAAGCTCTAAAGAGGCTTACATTCGCCTAATCGTAACTCGTGGTGAAGGAGACCTCTCTCTCGCGGCTAGTGGCAAGATGAAAAATAACTATATTATTTTGGTTAGAGCACAGGAAGAGAATCCAAGTGAGTGGAATGATTCTGGAGTCTCTTTTATTATTGCTGACAACCGGAAAACTCCAAAACAAACCATCGACCCAAACTGTAAGTCGGGTAACCATCTGCCACATGTAATGGCACTTCATCAGGCAAAGTCAGAAGGAGCTTTTGATGCGATCATGCTTAATCAAGAAGGATTTGTTACAGAGGGTACCTCAAATAATATTTGGATTATTAAAGATAACAAAATCATCACCCCACCGCTACGATCTGGAATACTTGAAGGTCTAACTAGAAAATCACTATTAGAAATTATTAAAAAGAAGTCTCTTACCATAAATGAAACTCTCTTTTATCCCGAGCAAGCCTATGACGCTGATGAATGCTTTTTTACTAGCTCCACACGAGAGCTAGTTCCTATTGTACAAATTGATAAAAATTTAATTGGCAATGGCCTACCAGGTCCCATCTATAAACGGTTACACCAGTACTATCATGATTTTATTAATGACTATACTATTAGTCAAAAACAGGCTTTGAACTAAAGTTTAGCAAGTCTTCAGAGAAATCGACATACTTACTATTTTGTAAGGAGATCATTCGATCTTCCTGAATCGGACATAATAAGGCATCAGTTTTATCACTAGCTTGTTTTAAGATTTGAATATTTATCAAAGCAACTGCACGCTCATTTTTAAAATTGGAGCAGTTATTAGCTTCATCCCATGCAGCATCAATATAGTCTAAAAAGTTAAGTTGCTTAACTTGAACCCATTTACTATTTTGACATTCAACATATGGCCCTAAGTTTTGGTCAGCGCCCAGAATATCATCGTGTTTTTGTAATATATGATTCCAAAATCTCATACCATTAAAATTAGCGACTAGATCACCATATGAATAAACCCCTGTTGTTGCAGCCCCTAGGTGGTAACGTTCAAGATAGTTCCCATATTTTAAAATAGAGGTAATTGATTTACCTTTTTTATACATTCTTTCAAAATATGCCCATCCACGGCCAAAAAAGTGCTCAAACTTATCAGATCCAATTTGAGTATCTCCCATACGTACAATCACTCCAGAAGTATCTGTGTTAAAATAAAGTGAGCTTCTAATTACTGGAGACAGGTTAAAATCCAAAGTTTGATAGATAGAATTTTCTAGAGCCACTATCCGCTTGGGTACGCTAGAACTTTCTAATACAAAAGGAGTTAGTTGGCCTTTAATATGGTTACGAAAAAAATTTCGCAACGACTTATAAAGTTTTTTCTCTTTACAACTATTTTTTTTATTGGCAATGGTGAGTGCCTTTTTAAAAAAGATGTTTGCTTGTTGGTTGATAATTGTAGATGCGTCACTTAGTGGTTCATACCTGTTCGTAAACTGGTCAACTTCACTGGCCGATATGCTCATAGTGCATATCACTGCGATACTTATTAATAAAGATCGTAATCTGTTGTTCATAAATTCATCTCCTAATTCTCCCTTACTATAGCAATTACAACAATTAAAATCCTATTATTGTGCATAGTGTGAAAAATATACATATTTTCATCTTACTATACAAAATTATGCTATATTGATCAGAATGCAAAGCGTTAAAACAAAATTCATTTATCTGCTTTTGTTGGTACTTGTTCCAGTGTTTACAACAAGTGCCTTCAATCTGAAGTCATCAACTCCCCAACAAATTGAGATAATCAATTTGGGTACGAATGCCTTGGCCATTCGCCTAGATATGATAAAACGAGCAACTACAAGTATAGATGTCGAATACTTTATCTTCCGTGCCGATGACTCTGGAAATTTAATTATGCAAGAGCTAATTAAAAAAGCCCAACAAGGGGTTCGCGTCCGTATCCTTTTAGATCATCTACTAGGAATTGGTTCAATTACACCTTTTCATGCTTTTGAACTGAAAAAACTAGGTATAGAAGTTAAATACTTTAATACCGTACCTTTGATAAGATTTTCAAAATTTCAATATCGTAACCACCGAAAATTACTAATAATTGATGCCAAAGAGGTTCTTACTGGAGGCCGTAATATTGGTGATGAGTATTTTGACCTTAGCCCTACCTATAACTTTCTAGATCGGGACATAGTACTAAAAGGTTCTCTCGCTCCTGAGATTCAAAAGACCTTTGAGATTTACTGGAATTCTAAATACTCTGAGTCCATCTCTAGAAAAAAGCGGCCGATACGTGACCCATGGGATTTTGAGCAAGAGTATAGTGATATTGAACTTGAAATTGACCAAAGACGCTGGGATGAGAAAAATGAGCTCGCTAATAATTTCATATTTCCTACCCTGGATAAAAGGGCTGAGCTACTTAATTTAGCTAAGGTTGTTAATGATTTTTTTAGAAAAAACCAAAATAATATTTTCAAACACCAACAAATCAGTTGTCACAATACCCAGTTCATATCAGACCGACCCGGTCTTGATAAAATATCAGCAGGAATTGTAAAGCAAGAGCTATTTAAAAGGATCAAAGAAAGTACATCAGATATCACTATTGATACTCCCTACTTTATTATGGAACCAAGCTTAAATCTAGAAATTGATTCTGCACTACATAGAGGAGTATCGCTCAATATTTTAACAAATGGTCTACACTCTACAGATGCTATATATACCTCTACCCTACTCTATACAGGCATAGAAGATTTAATGGCCAAAGGGACCAACATCTATATCATGCAAGGCCAATACCCTCATGACTACCCTCTCGCAACTGCAATAGGAGAGAAAGCTCGCTGGGGAACACATGCTAAAAGTTTTATATTTGATAATAAAGATTCTCTAATAACTACTTTTAATTTTGACCCTCGATCCAGTAACTACGACCTAGAAGCAGGTATTTTTTGTAATAACGATCCTGATACAGCCGCACTACTACATGCGGATATTAAGTATAAAATGCAACATGGTGTACAATTAAAGACAATGCAAGATATTAAGGAATTTGGTTTTAAGCATACAAGTTTTTGGAAAAAATTTAGCTATTACTTAGTGATGTTTCCATCAAAAATTTTTCAATACTTATTGTAAGTCGGCCATTGCAATAAGATTTTTTCTGATATTTTCGGTATATCCAAAAAACTGTTGTTTTTTGTCATCAGGAATCGTTTGCAGTAGCGATTTGATTTTTTTTACATAATGAGGAATAACTGTCTTTAAAAAGTCCTCACCTTCTACAGTTGTTTCTAGCCACGTAATTCTTCTATCATCTTTATCTTTTATTCGATGAATAAGATTTTTCTTTTCCAATCTAGTCAGAATACTACTCACATTAGATTTACTAAAAGAGTGGTCATGCACTAAAGTACTCAGAGTCTCTTTTCTTTTTTCTGAGCGACTAATAACATATAAAACATCAAACTGTGGTTTTGAAATTTTAAATTTAGTTAAATCCTCAGCAATTTGTTTATTAAATACATCAGAAGTTAGCAGCAAGCTAACAAAAAGATTAAGATCTATATCTCCAAAATCAATCATGGCTACCTCTATATTTTTGCATGTGCTATTTCATTCAAAAATAGGGTAAAAAGCTTGTTTATAATTTCTAAATCCCCCACAACTCTGGTTACATCTAGCCCTTCAGTAAAGTTTTCAATTTTTGTAAAGTCATTAAAGTTATATTCATTATCAAACAGTTGATACTTAGTCATAATACTTATTTCAGACATTGAGATACCACAGTTTAACTGCAACATATTCAACCACTCTGGTCCAATAAGTAGAGCAATGTAGGCAGAGTAAAAATGGCAGGCAATATAACTATGTGGTCGTCTCTGTGCCAGCTCATGCATAAATCCTGCAATCTCTTTTATTGCTGGTACAATGTAAAACTGGTCAATTAAAATTTCATCAAACCCAAAACTTTCTAAATCATTTACCGCCCAATCTTCATAACCTTTTTCATACTCGATCAGATCTTTAAGAAAAAGAGCAACGTCATTGAACTCTTTTTTCTGTGCAATTTTCATTGCATTATGAGTTCGAGCTGGTGCTTGGGATAATATAAAATAGAGGTTAAAAAGATACAGTCCAATTTGCTCTCTTTCTAGCGTGCCATCTTTAGCTTTTTCAAAAAGAGATGAATTATCTTTAATCGTTTCAGCATATTTTTCAATAAAAGTTTTTAACTCATTTCCTAATGCCATAACAAATCCTCTTTATTTCTTTAACTCTTCAATGCGATTTAAGCATTCATTTAAAGATTGTATAACTGTTTTCTCAAATTCACTACCTACAAGTGAATCTAATCCACGTTCTGTCACTCCAGCTTTCGAAGTGACCTGTTTTTTTAGCTGCTCAACTCCATCAGGAGAATCCAACATCAGCTTTGCACTTCCTAGAAATGTATTGTGTACCATACTGCTAGCTGTCTGCTTATCAAATCCCTGATTATGTAGGAATTTTTCCCAAATTCTGGCCAATTCAAAGATAAATGCAGGCCCTGAACCAGTAATAGGCGTTGAAAGATCTATTTCACGCTCTTTACCACACTCAATAGTTACTGAATTATTACTAAACAGTGTTAAAATGTCATCCCAGATGGAACGCTCTCCTGCTACGTAGTAAGTCAAAGTTCCTGCACCAATTTTTGCTGGCGTGTTTGGCATAATTCGTAGAATATTATTCATCCCAAATTTTGACTGAATAGTTTTACAATCAATACTGGCTAAAATTGAGATACAATCTGTACTATGCAGATCAAAATCACTCAAAGATTCAGCGACTGTAGTAAGCTGCTGTGGCTTAAAGGCAAAGAAGACGTAGTCATAACTTACACTGGCATCTAATGAATCAATTACCTTACCTGCATATTCTTGCACAAAATTATTACTACTCACTCCACTTGGAGAATAGACATCGATAGAAAGTTGCTCATTCCACTGTTTGGAAATAAGAGCTTTTGCCATATTTCCACACCCTAAAAGTAGTAAGCGTTTTGTCATAGATCAAGCTCCAAAGGTGCTCCATAGCGCATGGTATTCACGGCAAAAGAGCGAGTCCAGCAATATTGCTCACAAAGCTGGAAGTACTCGGTTGGAGCATAGGTATCAAACGAGCTAACTATTTTTTTAGAGACAATCTCACTATACTGCTCTGTAAATACTTTACTCGCTACGTGGCTAACCTTATCTAAATTACCATCCACAACAATAAAACTTAAATCATCAGTGACAAGTACTCTTGCGAGCTTATCTTCACTACAATAATATACATCAAAATTAAGTTTTGATATTCCTGCACTAGTAAAATAATTTTTTAAAGTTCCCCACCAATTATATCCTGCCAATGAACGACATAAAACAGTTGTTCCAACACCATTGGCCAATAGAGCAATAAAATTTTGGAAAATCCTAATCTCTGGAATTTCTTTAAAGCTAACAACAACAGCTTTTCCAGCAATTAACGTATGATCATTATAACTAGTCTGTCCGGGAATAATACGGTTCATCTTTTTATCTTCTTTCATTCCTACAAACGAGCTTTTTAGCCAAGTAGAAAATCCTTCGACAAATTTCTTATCTCCCTGCACTTCTTGAAATAGTGCTTCATAGTCATTGATAATCTCTTCTAGAGCATCACCAATCTTTCTACTACGCAGACTATTGTCTAATGTAGAAGGTACACAGAGGTCAAAATCATATTCCGCCCCCTCTTCTTGCTCTAGATCAACTTTTAATATATCAGACTCAAGAACTGGGTCCACATGAAAGTGTCTAATATAGCTATCACTACCAGCTTTAGGACCTGTTCCAGATAACTTAAACCCACCAAAAGGCTCAATACCAACTCTTGCACCTGTAATAGGTCGATTCACATATATATTTCCCACTTCCATCCGAGCAGTGTAATAATCAATGTCATCTTGTGACTGGGAAAACACTCCACCAGTTAATGCATACTCTGTAATATTAAAGAGAGTCAGTGCCTCTTCTGGAGTTGAAAATCCAACTAAATGGGCAACTGGTCCAAAAAGCTCTAACCTAGCGATACTATCTGGTTGTAGAGCTTGATGATATGGCAGCTCGATAATAGCTGGTCCAAGACAAAATCCAGGAAGATCCTCGCGACTACGATCAACAATAATACTTCCACCACTTTTATTAGCTTCATCAATGGCATCAACTACTGCACCTTGCAAACGCTTTTTTTCCGCTGCAGTAATTACTGGATTTAGTGAACATGAAAAATCAAATGCCTTGCCCACTTCTTGATCTAAGCATGCCTCTTTTAATCTCTCTATCAAGCGAGCCTTGATTCTATTATCAACAATGATACGTGATGCTGCTGAACACTTCTGTCCAGAGTGTCCAAATATAGAGTATAAAATTCCAGCTACTGTCTCATCTAGTTCAGCATTTGCAGTTACGATAATAGCATTTTTTCCACCCATTTCTGTTGTGGCCTTCGCTGCATAAGAGGTATTAAAAACTTTGTTTTCTATAATGCGCTTTGAAACTTTATGACCAATACGCATGCCAATTCCTTTGGAACCAGTAAAAATAATGTGGGCAATATCTTTATGATCAACTAATACATCTCCAATTGATGATCCATTACCTGGAACATGTATAAAAACGTCTTGAGGGACACCAACTTCATATAAAATATTTGTTAATTCTTGAACAATTAGTGGCGTCGTTTTAGCAGATTTTAAAACGACACTATTTCCTGCAACCAGAGCTCCAACACTCATTCCGGTAGGAATAGCTAATGGAAAATTCCAAGGAGCGATAACCGCCACAACCCCACGTGAAATAAGATTAGAATTTTCACAATATAATCTTATCTCTTCACGTGCATAAAAATTAAAAAAGTCTACTGCTTCATCAACGTCTGCCAACGCCTCTAAAATAGATTTGCCTGCCTCATACATCACAACTGCGGCTAAGGCATTTCGCCTCACAGTCATAAGATGTGCTGCTTTTAACAAATAAGATGCACGTTGCTCAGCCGTAAGTTTTGCCCACTTACCACTATCGTAAGACTTTTTGGCCAACTGCATAGCACGGTCAGCATCTACTGGTGTAGAAAAGCGTATTTTACCAACTAAGATACTCGGATCGGAGGAGCAAATAATTTCGGTCCACTCTCCTGTAGTCTCAAAAGGGTTCATGTAAGCTTGCCCCAAAGTATTTTTGTTGAAGGACTTCAGTGCTCTATTAACCCACATCCGCTGCTCGTCAACAAAGAGTTTCACAGGGGCAACGTTAAAAAAACATGACGTTAACTGAGTCTGAGTAAAATCGCGATCAATCTCACCTTTAAATCTTTTTTTCTTATGAACTTCAGATGGAGTTTCTAATGTTACAGCTTTTTTGTGCGAGCGCATAATAGTCAAGACACCTACTTGCGATGAATTTTCCATAATTCGTCTAACTAAATAAGCCATTCCAACGAGTAAACTTCCTACTGGAATATAGTTACGAACTGCCCAGCCCATCTCATTCGCTCCATAAGATAGTGCCTCATAAGTCATATGTAGACATTGAAATTCGACCACTGGAAGATTAGGATAGTACTTCTCTTTTAACACCTGTGAAAAAACATAATCAGTATAGTTATGACTGGCCATTGCCAGTTGAACATGTGGCCAACTATCAAATGTCTTCACGACAATTTGACGGAACATTATATCACTCTCTTCTTTATTTAAAAACTCAGGAGGATCAAAACTATGTGCTTCCGCATAAAAAGTCTCAGCATCCCAGTATGCTCCTTTAACCAATCGTATTGGCATAGTCAGACCACGCTGTTTTGCCAATGCTACTATCTCATCTAAATGGTGAGCAGCATCTCGCAAGTAAGCCTGAACAACAATTCCAGTCTGTTGAAATTCCTTGAGTTCAGGAGTTTCCAAAAGAACTTGTCCGTAAATTTTTAAAACTAGATCACGGTAGTCATAATGTTCGGCATCAATATTTAAAAATACTTGCTCTTCTTTTGCCGCTATTAAAATTTTTCTTAAACGAGGAGCGACGTTGTCATATGTATACTCTGGAGCAAAAGGTTTAAAATCATCACTAAGTGCTGATACTTTTATAGATACATGGGCACGGTTAATTCCGGCACGATTTGTTTGTCCTTGCTGAGGCACATGCAGTGAAAACCCTTTTACTAATTTTATAACTTCGTCGCAGTAGTGGTCAGCTTCTACTTTAGAAACAACAAGCTCGCCAAGTTGATCAAGAGTTACATCACGATCTGTAGCATAAACATTTTTTAAAGATTTAGTTGCCAACTCAATCGTCTCTCCGGCAATAAACCTTCTGGCCAAAGTTCTAATTGCTGTACGAATAGAAAAAGCAACCATAGAAGCAGGAAAAAGCGAAGATTTAAATTTAGCAATCTTTAGTAATATAATAATCCAATTCGGAAGTGGTTGCTCTTGTCCTGTTTTGTTTAAGAGTGTTGCTTTTTCATTGTCAATAATAAGACGTCTTAGTGTTTCAACCAAAAGTCTTTTTACCTCAACACCACTAAGGTCGTGATCCAATGATGGCAGCAAAGCAACAAATTTTAAAAGGTGAATTCGAATAAGAGCGTATGAAGCTGTTATACCTAATCCCCAATCTGTTACTTTTTCAAATAATGTTGTATTGTATGTTTTCATATGGACTAAAAGTTTGTCCGTTGAGGCAGCAATCTCCTGCTCTAAACACGTATATTTTTCATCACTAAAATCTGCCAATTTTTCAGTCAGTGTCATTAGGTCAGAGTTAGTTATAAAATCTTTAGATTTAATAATTGCAACGGCCTGAATATGTTCTTTAAAAACTTTTTCAATTTCGTGCTCATCATCACCGAGAGTCTGGCTACTTGTTTCGAGAACTTCCAACATGGTTAGTTCATAATTAAGTCGTGGTGAATAGACACGTACTTCACGTGTTTCAGGAAAAAAACCTAATAAAACGGCAACAGATTTTAAGTAGACCTGTTTACGAAATGGTGTCTCAACTAATAAAAAAGGCATAATAGTTTTAACAACGTCTTCATCTATTTTTCCATCATGTCCAATAACAATTTCACTATGAAAGTCTGCAAAAAAGATTTTCCAACACGCATCAAGACAGTCAGAACCAATTTCTAATTGTTCAATTTTAGGAAAGAAAGAGAAACCATTTACCACATGATTTTCCATAGAAGCCTCCGGAAATAAATAATTTTAAATAACCTAATATGTTTAGCCTATTGGCCCTATTTTGGGAAGAAAGAAAGGTGATTTATTACTGATTTATCACAACATTATTTAGCTCAAGATATAGAGAATACTTCTATTTTTTATCCCCGCACACTCGCTGTCTACCAGCAGTAAATTTCTTAAGTAACTCACTTAAATATTTTGTTTTATTTTCTACTAATGTTCCACTTGTAAGTAGATGTTCAAAACCATTTTTGATGGTATCCCCGCCAAAAAACTTCAGTTCTGCAGCGATTGGGCGAAATAGTTCGAAAGATAGTTCCTTGCTTCCGATTCTTTGCAGTAAATCAGCAGTAATCCCTGGAGGACACGAAATACGTAAAGTAGGAATATAGTAACGAGTATATACATGGTTTTCCATATTCATAAATTGGTCATGCTTATCTACCACAAACGAATAATCTTTTTTAATCAAAACTTTTATGGAGTAAGAAAATAGAACTGGTGAAAACTGACCATTATTTAATATTGATTTTAAGACCTCTTTTGAAAATTCGACAACACGTGGATTTAGCAGATGAAGATCATAAAAAAACCTTAGTGCTAAAAAATTGCCTAGGTTCTGTTTTAGGTCCAAAAAGCCGTTTAGGAACTTAATAGCCTCAGCCTTTTTTTGCTCATCTTTGGACTGTTTGTATAGAGAGATATAGAGGTAAATTTTTTCTAAAGGTGCTAATTCTGATATCCCTTTATATAGCTTCAACAGCAGTTTTTTATTATGCTCTCCTTGCTTTTCGCCAAGCCCCTTTAATATACGGTTATGCTCTTTCATCCCTCCAGTCTGAAAGATCCTCCACATAAGAGATGTAGCCTTTGGACTATTGTAAAAAGCCAGCGCCTCTGCATATATTAGCCTCTCTCTCGCTTGTAACGAGCCGTCTTGCATTTTTTTCTCAACCACTTCTAAAAAAAGAGGATCTTGTGCTCGTGCTAAAAAAATATTTTTAACAATCTCTTTTTTTCCAAACATCATTGAGCGCTGTCGCTCTGGTACAGCTGGAGTAGGTTTGGATTGCAAAAACCAAAAGTTTGCGACAAAGGCGGCTAAGACAACAAAAAAAGTAAAAATCAACTGTGTTTTTGAAAATTTCATCTATATACCTTGTTAATGAATCATATTGAAAACAGAGCTCATCTCTATTTTCAATCGTTCCATCTGTTCACTTATTTTACTATTATTAATATCAGCACTACTCATTAAAAAACGTTCAACATCATCAGTTTTGGCCATAAGTTTTGTCTGCCATGTATTTTGCTCAGCCATATTGAGATCTTTTTTCAATTCAAACTCATCTAACTTTTCCGGACTAATAAAATCCTGAATGGAGTCAAAACGAAAATCATTATATATTTTGGTACCGTCCTCTAGTCTAGTATAACCACGAACTACGTAATCAATATAAACAACATCTGAACTGAAAGCTTCAAACAGGTAGTTTATGGCATCGAGTGGGATGATATCTCCACAGGTAGCAATATCCATATCCACTCTAAAAGAACAGATACCATGTGGATCTGCTGCATCTGGATAAGTGTGAGCAGTTATATGAGATTTATCAAGATGCATTGAGACAGTACTTCCTTCAGTTGAAATTGGACATCCCGCTCCTTGAATATCACTCATTAAAATCATAGAAGAAGCACCAACTGGTGCATAATTTTGTTTCGAAATACTTAAAACTTCTGCATCTATAATACGACAGGCTTTTGCAGCTATCGTAGTAATATTTTCAGCACTATATTTTTCATTTATAAAGTTTATATATTCACTACGTTGGTTTTCATTAAACGTAATACAAAAATCATAAAGATTAAAACTCAACACTTTTGTTAAATTATTAAATCCTGATAATTTTAATTTCTCTACATCCGAAAACTTTTTTTCAAATACCATGATCTCAACTTCATAATAGCTATACTATTATTCTCAATTAGCAGTGATTCACTTTAAAACGCCCTAAACATGGGAATGGAATCTGCGAAGTATTGAGTTTCAATTCATAACAATGACTTCTATCTCTATGATTTCACAAGTATGGCCCATTTTAAAGTATTAGTTGTATAAATTTTACAAATTGCACTCACTGCTAACGCATTGTGGTATAAAGCATTGATTGAACGCAACACCTGAGGAGATATTATGAAGATTAAAACAGCACTAACAACGGCACTACTTATGCTACTAAGTCTACAAGCTCATGCTTATCAGACAGAGTTTAAATCGGTATCATTTACCAATAAAAAAAATATCTTCACCCCAAAGGATAACTGCGTAATGTGGGCAACCATCAATAGTGGTGTTGGCGATATTTACTTTTTATCAAGACAACATATTAATGAAAAGGGAACATTTAAAAATAAAATTGTCGCCCATTTAAATCGATACACCCTTGAAAGAGAAGTACTCAGAAATGAAAACTGTAAGTCAGGACAGTGTGAATTTTCAATGGATGCAAAGCATCTAATGCAAAATAGTGCTCAGCGTACGAAAATGAAAGACCAAGTTTTTACCATTAATGGAACTTTAAATTCAAATACTATTAGCATAGATAGCGTCTATGTAAGTGATTCTCAGGGTTATGAATTGATTAACTGCTATAAGTAAAAAATATAAAATATAATAAAAAAAAGGCCTTCAAAATTGAAGGCCCTTTTTTTATAAAATCTTTAGAAATATCGACTTAAAGAAGTCCCATCTCTTTTACTGCATCACGTTCACCTTTTAGCTCAGCAACTGTCGCTGCAAACTTCTCTTTACCAAAGTCATTGTGCTCAATTCCTTCAATAACGATTAATTTACCATTTTCCGTACGACAAGGAACAGAACAGATAAGCCCCTCATCTATGCCATATTGTCCATTAGAACATAAGCACATTGAGTAAGTCTCTCCAGCAGGAGTATCATGTGTAAGAGCATAAATCCCATCAACAACACCATTAGCAGCACTTGCCGCTGAAGACGCTCCACGAGCAGCAATAATAGCAGCTCCACGCTTTTGTACAGTTGAGATAAAATCACCTTTTAACCACTCTGTATCAGAGATTGACTCTGTAGCAGGCTTTCCATTAATTTTTACATTGTAAAAATCAGGATACTGAGTTGCTGAGTGATTTCCCCAGATTGTCATATTGCTAACAGCAGTTACGTCAACACCAGCTTTTTGAGCTAATTGAGTTTTTGCTCTGTTCTCATCAAGAGTTGTCATTGCAAAGAATCTATCGTTAGGAATCTTTGGAGCTGCATTCATAGCAATCAGGCAGTTTGTGTTACAAGGATTACCTACAACAAATACACGTACATCGTCTGCAGCGTTATCATTGATTGATTTACCTTGAACCGTAAATACTCCACCATTAATTTTTAGAAGATCAGCTCTCTCCATTCCCGCTTTTCTTGGAACAGATCCAACTAAAATTGCCCAGTTAACATCTTTAAATGCCTCATCTGGGTTACTTGTACATGTAATTTTTTTAAGTAGTGGAAAAGCAGAGTCATCAAGCTCCATTTTAACACCTGCAAGAGCCGGAAGTGCTTGCTCAAGCTCTAAAAGGTTAAGTTCAACCTCTGTATCTGGACCTAACATCTGTCCTGAAGCAATTCTAAAAAGAAGAGCATATCCAATTGCTCCTGCTGCACCTGTTACTGCAATTTTCACTCGTTTAGCCATTGTGACCTCCATAAAAACGGTTAATATTTAATTTTGCCAAAAGCAATCTTATCTAAGTATCAACATTTTTAACTTCTTTTCAACCATTATCTATCTCATTCAATAACTATTTAAATGACATTTATCACATTCAAATTAACAGTATTTAACTGCTGTTTATCCACTGTTTGACAAAAGTAGTTACAAAAGTAAAATATTCAACCATACTATAAGCTTACAAATAGCAAATTAAGGATTTAAGTCAATGAACCAAAATAATAATAGACCTCCCAAAAAAAATAAACAAGCTGCCAGCGGTGGGCCAAATAAAAACCGCAATAGAAATAACCGCAATAGAAAACCATCTGGAGGAAATAACCGTAATCGCTCCAATCGTAATAAATATGCTTCTAAACTTACCTCTGTAAATTCTATTTTCACCAAATATGACAACCTACTAGAAAACTACCTACGACTTAGGACCAAGTATTTTGAGTATTTTTATAAAGATAGAAGTAAACAACGTACAAAAGTCTGTGACAATTATAATAAGGCTTTAGAGCAACTACAAAATTTCACCAAGCAACTTTCAGAGTATCAGCTAGAAAAATTTCGTAGTAGAGGCTTTTTCAAACTAGACCATACCTATTCAGCTAATCATGATATCGATCCCGAACTAACCAGTGTGGAGCTATCAGATAAACCTAATGATCCTCACTATACTCAGCTGCAACAAGAGCAGGAAAGCTTTAAAAATGATATCGAAGAAAGCTCTGGATCTATCGAGGACTATAATTCATATAAGGGTTTGTAAGAATTAGTATCTGAGTAACTACTTTATGTAATTATTTAACATCGAGTGCACAGGACTACTCTCATTCACAACAGCAGTATCTTCAGCACTACTAGTTGCATTCGCGGCACCTAAGCGCAGGTAATTTTCAAGTGTAATCTCGTGGTCTCGTAAGATCGCATCTTTTAGATCATCTGACGTCACTTCAAGAACTTCAACAACTCTCGATAGCATCTTAAGAGGAATATTGCAGAGTGCTCTCTCAACATTACTGATGAATTGCCCGTTTTTATATCCCAATAGGTGAGACAATTCTGACTGTGAATAACTTTTAGGATGGCTTACCCTCTTAGTTCTTATTAGTCTGGCAATATTATCAAAACAACGCATATCTTCTCCTTAACCTTCTCTCTCAAAATAGACACCACATTTATCAAGAGAATTTTGTTTAGCTCAGTTAAACTATTCTAGTTTTATAGAAATCACAAGAATAAATATACATTTTTTTTAAAATAAGTGGCAGTGGGAATTAAAGGCCAACGCAATTTGTAATAACCTTATTATTTACTCAAATTTAATATTTCTTTATTGACTTCTGATATTTTTAGTTCAATTTCACTCTGCTCATTTTCACTACTAGTACATATTTCACTACTAAATTGAGACCCTAAAATAATTTTAGTTTCAGATAGTAACCTAGTTTGTTGCTCCAGTTCAGAGGTCTGCTGTTCTAAGTTAATTTTTATCTTTTTAATCAAGGCGACACACTTACTAACTTTCAGCTCGCTATCTGCTTTATCTTTAAAAAAAAGATTTACTCCATCAAGTTTTTTTTGTAACACTTCAAGATTAAGCTGTAACTCTTCTAGTTGTTTTTGTCTTATTCCATCTGAACCCATCACTAAAAACTTACCGATAATTTTTTTTGCTTCGACAGCATCAAGCTTTCTATTTTTAGATATTATAAAAAGATCTCGTCCTGCACTATCTTTTACTTCAATAATTCCTTCATTTGAAATAAATGAGTTAAATTCTAAAAGTGGTTTATGATTTACAAAAATCAACTCAGGAAACTCACTGTCTACAGTAACCTTACCTTTGTGATAATATATAATAAAAAGTCGTTCAATTGCTTCATTATTTTGTATATCAAAATGCCACTCATCCTTCAAAGGAAAGTTACAGTCTTCTTCTACATCAAACAGGTAATAACCAATGGGACTATCTACTGTCTCTTGTACTAATTTCGCTTCAGTTGAAGGCCTTTTTACAATAGTAGTCTCGCCACTACCCAAATCATATTCTTTATATCTTTGTCTTACCATATTTTCCAACCCTTTTCTGTTTTACTAGCTTTGCTACTCGTAAAAATCTTCTTTCCTAAGCGAGTTATAACCAGATGCAATGTCAACGTGTTTCCATTTTTAACTCCATCCAATATAACGACTTTTGATATGTGATTATCTTCTTTTTTTAATAAAGAGCTAATGATTTCTGAAATATTTTTTTTCTCTTCCTCTGATGCCCATTGATGAGCTTGCTTAATATCAATACTAGTTGGATAGATAAATCTTTTTACCAATTTCCCCTTAGTATTAAAAATTTCACGGTGTTTAAAATGTAACCCCTTAAAAAAATACTCTTGTATATATAGTTTTCCATTCGAATGAAATTCACTCCACTCACCTGTCTTAAATCCATTGTGATAAGACCCGACTCGTTTCATTTTTTTATTTTTAAAAAATTCCTTACTAACTCCATGTCGATATAAAAAGCTCTTATCAAATGAAGTAAGAGATTTTTTACATCTAATCTGAGTGTTATTAATCTTATTACATGCTGTTCCTTTAGCCATTCCAGATGGATGGATGGAGAAAAAGAACATGCAACAAAAAAGAATATTTTTTATCATTAAGCGTTCCTATGCTTTTCAAGCAGTGCTTCAACCACTCGGATGCCATCCACAGCAGAAGAGGTAATTCCGCCAGCATATCCAGCGCCTTCTCCACATGGATAGAGATTTGAATACTGTGCACTAGATAACTCCTCACGATTACGTTTAATAGTGACACAAGAAGATGTTCTCGTTTCAGGGGCAATAAGTAAAGCTTCACTAGAGATAAAGCCTTTCATCTTCTGATCAAATCGCTTCAATGCCATCCGTAACTGAGCAGTAATAAATTCAGGAAAAATTTGTTCAAAATTACCTGCAAAAATACCTGAGGGAGTTGAGCTTTTTACTAGTTTTCTTGAACTCCTATCAAGCATAAAATCACTTATATTTACTGCCGGTAACTCACGACCAGATGCTCTTTCGCAGGACTGCACAAATGCACGTTGTTCAATCTTACGCTGGAAACTAAGTGCCTCAGCAATGTTTGTATCACTATAATCTCTTCCCGCTTTTACTGAGACCACTAAAGCGGAGTTAGACCATTTAGAATTATGGTGAAAATTACTCATACCATTAACCACTAACCCATCAGCCTGTGTTGATGAGCTTAAAACGTGACCACCAGGACACATACAAAAACTAAAACATCCGCGATCACTTTCTTTATCATGGTTACTTAGCCTATAACGGGCAGCACCTAGCTCTTCCTGCTTGAACGCTCCATATTGCATTTTATTAATTAACATTCGAGGATGTTCAACTCTAACTCCAATAGCAAAATCTTTAGGACGCATCGCAACTTTGTGCCGCTCTAGCATTAGATAGACGTCTTCTGCGGAATGGCCCGTTGCCAAAATAACATCACTCCCCACGAGCTGTTGCCCTTCAGAGGTCATCATCCCCTCAATATTTCCACTAGATGAAAAAATAAAATCACTCATCTGGGTACGGTAGTGGATCTCACATCCCGCTGCTTTCAAATAGGTCGAAACAGCAATAATGAGACGGCGCATACGATTTGAACCTAAATGTGGATTAGACTCATAAGCAACATTCTCAGGTGCTCCAAAATCGACTAATTTGTCCATAACATATTGGATATAAGGAGATTTTATTCTAGTAATAAGCTTTCCATCACTAAAGAGTCCTGCTCCTCCCTCTCCAAAACATACATTGCTCTGTTCATTTAAAATTCCATAGCGCCAGTACTTTGCAATATCTTTCATGCGCTCAGCTGCAGGTGCCCCTCGCTCAACAATAACCGAAGTAATTCCATACTCTAGTAAACGCAATGCTGCAAAAAGTCCCGCGGGGCCGAGCCCAACGATTATAGGTTTTATCGACTGCTTAATATCATCATCAACCGCCGAAAAAGTTTCACTATGCGAGCTAAATTGCTCTCCAGTTTTAATTGCTTCCAATTGATAATGATAGCAAGGAACTCTACCTCGCGGAGCATTCCTGGCATCCAGACTCTTAGATACAATCCTAAAATCTATATATTCAGGATGTTCCTGAATGAATGCAGCAGTTAAATCTTCATCAAAACGCAAAGTAATAGTAATTTTCTTAGACACAGCTAAACCCTTCAGGCTAATATATTTACTATCATTATAATGAAATTATTGAAGGAATGAAAGTGAAAGCAGAAGTGATCATTATTGGCAATGAACTGCTCAAAGGGAGAACCAGAGAAGGCAATGGTCATTATCTGACTAAGGTACTCGGTAAACACTCAATTCATACTAATAAGCTCCAAATCATCGGAGATGATCATGCTGCCATTGCTCAAAGTGTAGAGCTGGCATTGGCAACAAAACCTGAGCTAATCTTTGTTTCAGGCGGCTTAGGTCCGACCGAAGATGATTTGACCAAAACAAGCCTTGCTAATATTTTCGAAGTTAAAATGACCCAAAATGAGCTCGCTGCCACAATTACCAAAGAGAACTATAAACGCATGCAACGCCCTTGGAAGCCAGAGCTAAATTTTTATCACCACTTTCCAAAAGAGTTCACACCTTTAAATAATCCCGTTGGACTTGCTCCTGGAATTTTTTTCACTCACAATAAAATACTTATTTTTGTCTTACCTGGTGTGCCGCGAGAGTTCAGGGCCATGCTGGACCAAGAGTGCCTGCCTATTATTAAGCAAAGCTATCCACAACCAATAGAAAGTTTTGATAGCTACACAATTAAAACGTCTGGCTTGCCAGAAGAAAATATTTTTAACCAACTCTGTCCTACGCTCTGGCAAGATCTGCAGCAATGGACTAATGGCCAGGGCATTAGTTCTTTACCTAACCTGACAGGAATTGACATTGTATTACAGCTGAATACGTCCTTAAAACCGCTCACAGATTATCATACAGAAATTATGCAATATTTTGATCGCTCTCCCCTCGCCCCCTACATTTGGCACTATGGAGATGAACCACTTGCAGAGCTGATTGTAAAATATCTTCAAAAAATGGGGCAAACAATTAGCTGTGCCGAATCATGCACTGGTGGGCTAATTTCTTGCCTGCTTACTGATGTGTCAGGAAGTTCTGAGGTTTTTCCGGGTGCATTTATCACATATTCAAACCAACAAAAAATTACGCAGCTAGATGTAAGCCCAAAGACATTAGAAAGCTTTGGAGCAGTTAGCCCAGAGGTGGCATTTGAAATGTCACAAGGGGCACAAAAATATCTCAAGAGCGACTACGCAATAAGTATCACAGGGATTGCAGGTCCTGAAGGTGGGAGCAGTGATACTCCTGTCGGCACTGCTTATATGGCAATTACTACTCCAACTGTGACAAAAAACTTTCATCTCTCTTTTACTGGAGATCGTCAAACTTTAAAAAAACGATTTTCTCAAAAAGCACTCTTTTATCTTTATCAAGAAATAACTAAAACTAATAACTCGGAGATCTTATGACAAAACTACTACTGCTACTAACCACCTTACTACTAATTCCTTTGCAGATGTCTATGGCGGCAACTTTAGATGGAGTTACCCTTAGTGACTCTGTAACAATAAATAAAAAAAAGCTTACTCTAAATGGTATCGGTACCCGTAAGGCAACTTGGTTTAAAGTCAAAGTATATGTTGGTGGATTATACGTTCAAAGTAAGACCACTGATGCTAAAAAAATTCTATCGCAAGCCTATCCTAAATTTATCAATATGCATTTTGTACGTGATGTAAAAAAAGAAAAGCTTATCGGTGGCTGGAACGACGCATACGACGCAGCTCTGCCGAAAGAACAGCTTAAAACACTACGTCCAGCATTAGATAAGTTCAATAATGCCATGGGTGATATCACTGAAGGTGAAGAAGTACTATTAACTTTTTTACAAGATGAAATTACTATGAAATTTGGGAAAATGGCTGCTACAACCATCAAGGCAAAAGGAATTGCTCATGCAATTTTATCTGTTTGGTTTATTAATCCTGGCGACGAAGGGCTCAGAGATGGTTTTCTTGGCATAAAATGATCACAGCAACAGCTCTCACCAAACTACTTAATATTAAATTTCCTATTATCCAAGGTGGTATGGTGTGGGTATCGGGGGCTAAGCTTGCTGCAGCAGTTTCAAATGCAGGAGGACTTGGGGTAATAGGAGCAGGTTCTATGAATCTAGAGCTCCTAAAACTCCACATTTTAAAAGCGCAACAACTTACCAGCAAGCCATTTGCAGTAAATATTCCACTTATATATTCAGGAGCGCAAGATCAAATTGAGCTGGCCATCAAGCTGGGTATTAAAATTTTTATTACTTCTGCAGGTAGTCCTAAAAAATTTACAGATTATCTGCACTCTAACCATGCCATTGTCGGACATGTTACTTCTACACCACTTATGGCACAAAAATGTGAAACAGCTGGGGTAGACTTTGTCATTGTTGAAGGTCATGAAGCCGGCGGACATAATGGACGAGATGAGCTGACCACCATGGTACTTATTCCTCAAAGTAGAAAATTAGTTTCTATCCCTCTTGTTGCGGCAGGAGGAATTGGCTCAGGGGAAGCTATTTTAGCATCTTTAGCACTAGGTGCTGATGGTGTACAAATGGGAACACGTTTTGTAATGACCAAGGAATCTAGTGCACATCAAAATTTTAAAGATAAAATTAAAATGGCAGGTCCTCTTGATACTACGCTATGTATGAAAGAGACAATTCCTGTCAGACTTTTACACAACCATTTTTACGAGCAGGTGCGCGATCTCGAAACGACCAACCTTTCAACCAGTGATAAACAACAAGCTCTCATCAAGCTCCTCGGATCAGGTCGTGCCAAAAAAGGGATGCTTGAAGGTGATTTAAAAGATGGTGAGCTTGAAATTGGTCAAATTTCTGGTCTAATTAATGATCTACCTACCGTTCAACAGCTCATTGACCAACTAGAGATAGAATTTGAAGCATGTAGACAAAAATTCCTAGTTAGCTGAAATCATTAATTAAATCTATTTTTTATCCGAATATTAGTCATATAGAAGGATATTTGGATGTATTACTATTTTTCCCAATTTAGACTAACAAAACTAGAACTCATATGGAAGTTCATAGTCTTTGCTGCCATAAGTCTCACTGCTCTTGAAACAACCTTCTTCTTTGCACATAATTTTTTACATATATCTAAATTTCAACTGATTTCAGAAGGTATTGTTTCATTCATTTTTTTAATTGATCTTATCTACAACCAACGCCGTAAAGTTGATAGCAAACAGAAACTACCAGCTATGATTTCAGACGATAGACCACAAACCTTTAACAAAGTTATTGATATTTTAGCTATTATTCCTGTCGATCTAATAATTGTCTTTATAGGAATTCCTCTTACTCATCCTCTAGGACACCTTTTCAGACTACTTAAATTAGTCAAGATTGCTAAAATTTATAACCTAGTCCCTCTTTTTGCAGGACTCAATTTTAAAATTAGAATTGTATTAATTATCATATGGTCTGTTATCGCTGTCCATTGGATTGCCTGTGGATGGATGATGGTACATCCAATCGGTGGTGAGGACATGGTTACCATATACAATAAAGCAACCTACTGGGCAGTAACCACCCTAACGACTATTGGCTATGGAGATATTACACCTAATTCCAATACCAGTCGTCTATATACGATGGTAATCATGGTTTTAGGTCTTGGTGTCTACGGTATCGTAATTGGTAACGTCACCAAAATGATCTATATGAATGATCGACATAAAGAACATGCCAGAGAAAAAATAAGTGATCTATCCATGATGATGAAGCACTATAGTATTCCACTAAAAGTTCAACGAGACGTCTTTTCATATTACAATTTACTATTTACTAAAAGGCTCACTGAAAATGATGCACTGATTATTTCAGAACTTCCACGTGCCCTAAAAGATGAACTGCAAGTCCATATGAATATTAAATTAATCCAAGCAGTATCACTCTTTCAAACCTGTACCATCGAGTGCTTAAAAGAGATTGCTGCAAATTTAGAACCCATGAGTTTTTCACCAGGTGAAAAAATTATTTCCAAAGGAGAGATGGGTCAAGAGATGTTTATTATCTACCATGGAAATGTAGAAACACGTGGCGAAAGTGGCCAAGTGATGAGTAGCTATAGCGATGGACAAGCCTTTGGCCAAATTGCCCTACTACAAGAAACCACCAGAACCTACGATGTCCGTGCCACCACCTATTCTGATCTATTTAAACTAAACAAAGAGACCTTCTTAAATATAATTGAAAAAAACCCAAATCTTTTAAAAACTTTGGAAAAATCAATGAAAAAA
>DAOWEO010000143.1 GCA_030638415.1 Bdellovibrionales bacterium
AGCTTTAAAAATGCAATTGATTAAACACTGTCACAAAAAAAATATGTCTTCCTGCTTTAAGGACTCTCAAGACTTAAGTAAAGGATTTATATTAGAGCATGAGCATAAGTGTGAACAAGTTGCTCTTTTAGTCCATGGTCTAAGTGATTCTCCCTATTATATGAAAGATATTGCAAAAGAACTTTATGACGAAGGTTATAACGTTGTTGCAGTATTACTTTCAGGTCATGGCGCTAAAGCAGAAGATTTAGAAAAGATCACTCTTACTGATTGGAAAAAGGATATTTCTAAGGGCATTCGTTTAGCATATAAGTATGGAACAAAAATAACTCTGGGGGGATTTTCAACAGGAGGAGCATTAGTATTTAATGAAATTTTAAAAAAGAGAAAGAAAAATAAAATTGCTAAGATTTTGCTATTTTCACCTGTAATAGGAATTTATGGACCGCTGGCCAATAATTTGTGTGAGTATTTTCCAGAATCATTTACCTATGCAATGCCTTACGTGAGTAAAAAATCTTACGGAGAAGGAGTGAGGTACCAAAAGATTGCAACACATAGTCTTTGTGAAGTTTATAAGTTAACACAAGAGATCGAGGAAAATTTAAGGTCAGATATTGAAATCCCATTGATGCTGTCAATAACAGTCGAGGAGGATTCTATTGATATTGAAAAGGCCTTAGATACTTTACAATCCTATGCGGGAAAAAAAACAATTGTTATCTATGTTCCATTATCTGAAAAAAAGAATTGGAAACTTAAAATTACAAGTAAGTATCCAATGCTTGGTAAAGATATCCAGTGGATTACTCATAATAAAAAGGTTGAACACTCTAGCATCTTATTGAAAAAGAGTAAGTATGCAGGTTCTCAAGAGATTAATCCTAAATTTAATAAATTTGCTAAAATCTTACATGACTTTATTTAGGCTTCTAAATTATTGCACAATAAAGTAGTATTTTTGAGTGCGTGAAATTTTTAAACCCATCATCATAGCTCTATAATTGACCTCTTGTTTTAAAATTACCTACGGTATTCACACTTTCTATTTTTGGTACCTCGCCCCTTTACCATAAAGCTCATCTCACCATTATTATTAAATGTCATAGTTATTTTATAGTTAAATATTTTTCTTGGTATATGCATAGCGTGTGTTAGATACATTATGCCTTTCGAGCTGATTTCAAGCTGGTTACCATGTAAAGATATTTTACTTTTTGCACTTGTAATGACGTCTCCATCCATAAAAAAGCGACCATTTATGTTTTCCATGTTTGTATAAAAAGAGAACTCATCGATAAATCCTTGTGTCCATGCCTTAATATCAACCATTTTTTGGTTATACTCTTTATCCATTGTGACAATGTGCTCTATACGAACATTTATATCAATGCTGTCTTCACAGCCACGTTGTCCATCGATAAGCATGTATTCACCAGTAAAATCATTAAATTCAGATGCTGAAATTTGGTAGAATGGCAGCGTAAGTGTGATTAGTAGTAATAGATTTTTCATAGTCAAACTCCTTTACTAGGTTTGGTGTAAATTTGTTTTAGCATAGAATTTGAATGTGTAATGAGGTTCAATTAACGGTTATTACGTATTATTGTCAGCTTTGACGCAATCAGCCAGAAACTGTCTAAAGAAAGTTGCATTTACGCAGCTTAGTTACTCTTTTTCGTGATGATCCTGATCAGTGGGATTAGTAAATTCACTTTGAGTAGCTAATTCCAACGAAGGAGTTCAACCTGTAGAGACACTGATGTTCCTCTTTTTTTATGTTTTCCTGCTTGTACCGTAACTGCTCCAAAATCTGTTTTTTGTCGTATAGAAATGCTGCATCCATTATCAATATCTCCCCACTCACAATCAAACCCGAGATTTTTTTTGGCCGTAATATCAAGTGAGATTCCAGATTGGTAAGAAAAATCTTTACCAGATTTTGTCACAGAGGCATTGACTGAATCAACAGGGAAATCATCTACATCATTATTAAGATTTGTGATGGAGATACTGGCACCGCTCATGTTTTGGGTGAATGAGTTTTCTGTGTGATAAATTCTTCCCATATAATTGATTCTACCCTTTTGAGAGAGAGAGCCACTTAAGACAAATGACTTTGATTCATCACTTGTTGATAAAAGAAGTGACGCTGATTTTGTTACATTTTTGTCTGTGTTCACAAGACCTATTAATAAATCGTGACTATTTTTCTTATCACTATCTTGCTGAACGGCCGTTTTTATGGAAAAGGTATTTTCGTCAATTTTCTTACTCATTCCAAGGGTAAGTTTATTTTGATAAAAATTAAGTTCTTGGTTGTCTAAGTTTTCAGCAGAGATAAAATAAGTCCCATCTTCTTTTTCTAACTCAGCCTTAATAAATACCTGGGAAAAGTCCTTTGTCGTTTTTGTATTATCGGCCTTTATGGATGTTGCAACGGCTTCTCCTGTTATGGTTAAGTTGTCTGTTGCTCTAAGAACAACTTGAGCCCCGAGATGGCTTTCACTGCCATTGAACGAGTTATCTACAAATGGATTTTTTAAAATCTCATAAGGGGTGCTAAATTGTGCAAACAACGGATCTTGTATCATTACCATTCCATCTGTTTTTCTTTCAACAATTTTACCCGCAGCATTTATATCAACGTGCTGTGATTTGAATCTTGCTTCAAGTTGCGCTATTAGCATTTCGGAACTAGAGAGATTATTACCTGATTTTTGAAATGAAAGGTCTGAATTAATATTTAGGTTACCATATTTTGATTTACGGCTTGCTCCACTCTGCTCTACTTTCATTGCTCCCATATTGGAAATTTTATTAGAGTTCTCTATTTTGACATTAGGGTCACTATACTTTTTAGTGATATTACTAGAGATCTCCGTTTGTAGTGAGTTGTCTATTGATTCATAATGTTTGGTAAGATCTTGAATATTGACCTTTGTGATAATAACTTCTCCTTTTGAGTTGATAAGCTTTGCTAACATATCTTTATTGTCAAATTGCTTAATACTTTGGACTTTATGACCTGAAGCAATAAGTTGCTTAAAATCATCGATAGAGCTTTTTTCGACACTGTAACTTTTACTAATATCGTAATAGGAAACTTTGTTATGCCCATCAGAAAACAGATCTAATCTAACCATCACGTCTTTACCAAGTAGGTTACCCTGATAAAAGAAGGTTTTTACCTCTCCATCAGTAAAAGTTAACTTGTATGGCAGTTTTATATTTTCACCAAGTTTAATATCTGCTCCATCGAGATCAAGATTAATCTCAGAAGGAAAATTGGTCTTTCTTTGCTCGGTATCTTGAGTATTAGAACAGTGTGTATTGGACTGCTTTGAACTGTAGTATTTAATTAACTGAAAATTTGAATTAAACTTTTCTGAAATTTCTAAAAGCTCTTTATTGGTAGAGCCTTCGGAATACTTGGATAATATATCATTTATTGCACCAAACTGCTCCTTGAGTTTATCACAATCGATGCAGATTGAAGTTCCCATTTCGATATCATTAACTTCTGTGAGTCCAATGTTGGCAGTAACCTTTGGTAGATGATCCGAACTATATACAAAACTTGTATATAAAAAGGAGAAAATAAATATAACTAGTATATTTTTGGTCATTGAAGATACCTCACTGTCCTTGTCGGGTATTCCAATGGATAATTTAGCTTTTTAATATAAGATACTGATTTTAATGAATAACTTGAAACGATATAATTGAATTATTTGTCCATAGTTGAGATATTGGTATAATTGTTAATAAAATAATTACATATTGATACAAGGAATTGGAATGAGCGGAGTATTTGCCTTTTTTATGTTTATTTTTTTAATTTTGAGTAGTGTTACTTCTGCAAAATGCTTATCAGTTGCTACTCCTGGAGATTACAGACCATTTTCAGCAATATCTAAAACCGGCAAGTATTATGGCTTTGATATTGAACTAGCAAAAATGTTTGGAAAGTCACTAGAGCGTAAAGTATGTTTTAAGTCAACTTCGTGGGCTACGTTGATGCAAGACTATGCTGCAAAGAAATTTGATATTGCAGTTGGGGGTATTTCCATAACTAAAGAACGTAAAAAGAGTGCGTCCTTTTCACATGGATATGTCTCTCTCGGCAAGCTGATAGTCTACCGATGTGACAGTAGCAAAATATCAGATAAAGGTGAGTTTGATCGAGCATCTCTTCGTGCAGTTGTAAATGAGGGTGGTACCAACGAAGAGTATTTAAGACGTTGCTTTAAAAAAGTAAGAATACTTGTTCACCATGATAATAATACTATTTTTAATGAAATTTTAAACAATAAAGCCGACTTTATGGTTACTGACTCGGTTGAGGCTGAGTATCAGGTTGCTAATAATAAACTACTATGTAGCAGTAAAGAGTATCTTCCTAATTCACAAGTTTCAATTGGGGCCCTTGTGAGGTCAAAGAAATTAAAACTTCAGTTTGATCTATTTCTTAATAAAATTAGTGAGAATGGCCAATTGAAAAGTTTAAAGCAGAAGTATTCACTTTAGCCTCACTGGTATTATTTACATTAAATAGTAAGGTCTTTTGATATAAGTCTAAAAGTGATATGAATGAATACTTATAAGCAATACCTTAGGAAAGCACATTTTATTATGTATAAATTTCAACTAATCTTTTTTTGCTCATTTTTCACTATTCAAACTTTTGCTATAAGCAAGGTTGTTTATGGAAAGAAGAATATTGTTGAAACTCGCCACCGCGCAGTTGCTGCAATGGTGGCAAGTTACAAGATCAGCTTAGCTCCTAATGGTCATGACTATAATTTGAAGTACCAAACACTTAATGATTATGAAAATCTATGCTCTGGTGAGTTATATGAACATCAACAGGCAGCTGCAAGATGTAGTGGAGCATTAATTAGTGATGATCTGATATTGACTGCTGCTCACTGTATTAACGCAGAGGCAGACTGTGCAGATAATCTGTGGTTATTTGATTATTACGAAGGTAATGACAACGTAAATATAAAAAAAGAGCGAGTTTTTCGCTGTAAAGAAATTATCTATAAAGAATTTAATAGTGTTACGGGAATGGATTATGTAGTTATAAGGTTAGATCGCTCAACTAATAGGACACCTTTAAACATCGAATCAATCCGTGCTATTAACGCAGATGATAAGCTTGCAGCTTTAGGATTCCCTAGTGGGGTACCTATGAAACGGACGGATGCTGGAAGTGTCTACGCCATTTCTCCAGAACTTCCGTATATTGTAGCTAATCTTGATACCTTCGGTGGAAATTCAGGCTCGCCTGTTTTTGATCAAAATAGCGGAGAGTTATTAGGGCTGCTGGTTAGAGGAGCAAAAGATTATAATATCTCAGAAGTGTCTGGAGATAATGATTGTAGGCGAGTAAATTATTGTGAGTCTATTATTCCTAGTAGTGCTCGGTGCTTCGGAGAGCATATAATAAAATTGGACCATACTAAAGTAAAGCAAATTGCGAGGGGAGAGTTTGTAATTTCTGCTAATCAACGTCTTTTACTTGCTGCAAAAAGTGGCGATTATGTTGCAGTTGAAAAAGCAATTGCATCAGGAGCAAATCCAAATACTCAAGATAGCAATGGTGATACACCTTTACTTGTTGCACTGAAAAATAACCAGTTGCTGTTAGTTAATTATTTTATTAGTGATGAAAGATATGATCTTAATTTTAGAAATAGTGAAAACAAAAATGTATTAGAAGTTTTTATTGATAGGCTAAAAGAGTTTTCTTACTATGAAAATTATTTCAAGGAACTTTTACTGCAACCACGTTTAAATTTAGAAAGTACAAATACTTTACAGCAAACAGCTATTAGTTATGCTCGTTCAATCGACTCAGTATTAGCTCATAATTTATTATTACAGTTTTTCAAGGTGGCAATTGCAAATTGTAAGGTCACATTTACTATTGAAGATAGAGCACATAGTGCTTTTTATAATATATATAGTGATGATGGTGTGATCTATGCGCAATATCAGTCACCTTTTGGAACTATGAGTACTATTGTTACAACTAATATTAAAACGATAGAATATGATTATGCACTTGTTCAGCAATATTTTATTGGAGATTATAAAAAGCATCTAGCACGAATAGGAAAGTTTAATGGTGACGATGTTTTTAATATTACTCAATATGGGATTGAGATGAATGGTAATAGTGCTAGTGCCCAACTACTTCTTTTTTATAATAGCTCACATGAGCTAATGGCAAAAGTAGTTTATCCATCTTATTTTCCCATGCTATGCCAGTAATGTACTTTACTTTTGTACAGGTGGCTCTTTTAACTTTAGGTCTATTATCTCAGCCCTCACTTCACGCATGAACTTAGGTCCAGGATCATTTTTGTCTGTTCTATAATTTGGATCTAGTTCTAGCCATAGAGGATGTGACTCCATACGTCTATATTCGAAATGACCTATTACATATTCAATAGTAGGGTATTTCTTTTTTAGGTAGCGGATCAAGGCAACGTTAGATTTTACTTGTGCAGGGGTAAGGTCTTCATGGATGTCATCACGGCCTCCAATATTTTCGATACCGATACTTGAATAGTTAAGCCCTATTACGTGTCTGGCCATCCAGTTTTCTGGCATCAGCCGATAGATCTTACCATCACGGTCAACTATGAATTGGGCAGAGACGTTCAAGGCAGAGGCTTTTTGAATATCTTTTCTTGCAGATATTAATTTTTGTGGATTTAATATGTCAAAAGTTTCATCAAAATCCATAATTGATGTCCAGTGAAGTAGTACTATTTTTGGTGTGATTTCAATATTTGAAACGGAAAGACCATAGTGATCTTTAATATACTTTTTGGTCATCTGCATACGTTCTTTTTGAAACTTGATGGGCTTTTCAATTATGTACATGCCGGGAGCAATCTGCTCCATCTTAGTCGCACACGAGCTAAGTGTGAAAATTATAATAGATAAAAAAGTGCCGATCTGTAATTTTATTTTCATATTGTCCTCATGTTTTAAATTAGTAAGTAACACCAAGTCCTATTTCATCAGTAAGCTCCATTTTTGATTTATTAAATAATACGCCACCGGTCACCGGATTTGTCGTACATAGCGCTACTGCATCAAGATCAAGCATGGTAATAACATTTGATTTAGCCGAGGCAACATGTAGAGCAGCACCAACAGATATGGGGCCTTCTAACATACAACCTAACATGCACTTTACACCATACTCATCAGCAATATCAGCCAGTTTTAGAGCATTACTAATGCCTGCACATTTAGCCAATTTTATATTTAATAGATCAACTGATTTTGTTTCGAGTAGATGACGTGCATCATTAAGTGAGAACACTGACTCGTCTGCTAATACCGGTGTTTGTACGCGCTCCTTAATATAACGCAGACCTTTGATGTCATCTGCTTGGACAGGTTGTTCAACAAATTCAGGAATTATACCATCAGCTTCTAATGCTAATAGTATTTGTACGCTCTCTTGAGCACTCCAACCCTGATTAGCATCTAGGCGTAATGGGACGCTGTTGCCGACGGCATTATATATCTCTTTTATTCTTTCAATGTCACCCTGAACATTTGCACCAACTTTTATTTTTAATGTTTTGTAACCTTGTTTGATTGCAAGTTGTGAGTCTTGAACCATTTTTTCAGTAGCTGCTAAACTGATGGTAATATCAGTTTCAAATTTAGTTCTCTCTCCTCCTAGCATTTTGAATAGGGGTAAGTTTTTACTTTTTGCTTGTAAATCATAAAGGGCAATTTCAATTGCTGATTTTGCAGTAGTATTTTTTAATATAGAGCTGTGTAAAATACTAAGCAGATGCTCAAAGTCATCAAGTGAGACACCTAATAGAAATGGAGTGATGTAGTCAAGAACTACAGACATCGTTCCCATCGTTTCGCCTGTGATGACAGGAGTAGGGGAACCCTCGCCATAACCAACAAGTCCAGTGTCAGTATGAATTATGACAACAAAATCTTCTAAAAATTCAACTCGCCGAAGTGCAGTTTGAAAAGGGGTATGTAGAGGAGATTTTAAAACTTTAGTTTCAATTTTACTGATTTTCATTATTACATTGCTCCAATGATCATTAAAACTTTTCCAACCATTAGTCCTCCAAAAGTTCCTAGGATATATCCTAGCATAGACATTAATACTCCGATTGGAACTAATGCTTGCGAGTATGCTCCTGCGAGAATGGGAGCTGATGCAACACCTCCAATATTTGCAAGTGAAGCAACCCCTAGGCTAAATAGATCTAGCTTAAATATTTTGGCAAAAAATATCATTATTGTTGCATGGATTGTGATGATTAAGGCTCCGGCCATAATATAGAGTGGTGCTTGGGTTAGTTCTGTAAAGTTCGCACGCGAGGCAATTAGTGCAACAATTAGGTAGAGTAAAATATTTCCAAGCTCCAATGAACCAGCAAGTTTACTGACAGGAGTCATGGCGAGTAGGGTTCCTGAAATTGTTGCTATGATTACTACCCATGTGCTATTTGTCACAAAGCTAGTGACTGGAAGGTAGCTGGCAACAAATTGACTTAGCGCTGAGACTAAAAGAGCAAGGCCTAGTAGAGCAAATAGTGAGTGAAAACTAATTGGATCTTTACTTTGTCCTTTCGCTAAATTGTCAGCGACTTCATCTATGATTGAGCTATCAGCTCCACTCCAGAGGTTAAACTTTTTAGCAAAAGGCACAACTGCTAAGAGAATCATAACCCATAAGGCGTAATCAATTGAATCAATTAAAAGAGCATTTCCCATTTGACCGTCAGATACATTGAGTGCTCCTTGAATCGCCACCATATTACCAGTTCCTCCCATCCAGCTGCCACTTAGTGCAGCAAATGATCTCCAGGCTTCTGGTTCAAACATGGAGTGTAATAGTAAAAACATTCCGATAAATCCTAGGGCAATACTAAAAGAAGAGAGAAAAAAAGTTAGGATCATTTTTTTTCCTAGCTTTAAAATTTTGCGGAGATCTGCTTGCAGGAGCATTAGAAAAATCATGGCAGGAAGAAGTGTTGATTTTAAAGTACGGTAGATATTATTTATATCATCTGTCTTTTGCCATACTCCTAACGTGGATAGAAGCATTGCTAAAAAATATAAAATAACAATTGCAGGCAGATAGGTGAAAATTTTAAATTTAAACTCTCGTTCGCAGTAGACAATCAAAGAAGCGATAGCAACGAGTGCCGCAATATAACTAAAACCAGTTTGAATCATAAATCATCCTTTTATTTACACTCTAAAGCTTTTACTTTATTTAAATACAGATCTCCACGCGTCTTAGTATCGACTTCATAGCACTGTCCACTTTTTTTTCCAGGTTTTTTATAAAAGAAAAATGTTGTTGCTTTTGGTTTACAATAGAAATTGCTAACTTTTCTGGAATAATCATTATCATGAACAGCACTTTTTTCTATACAGTATCCATCTAAAGGGCTCGTCCGTGTGAAAACAAAAATAGATTTTTCAGGTTTGCATATTGTTTCTAACACTTTTAATTTATCTCTACCATGTTCATTTAATTGGTAGCATGTTCCCTTGGTTTCTGATCTACGGACCCATGTGTATCTTAATTTACTATCAAGGCACCGTGGCCAGTCAACTTTTTTATAATAGAGTGTACCTCTTGTTTTACTATCAATTTCCAAACATTGTTGATTTTGCACTATAAAGGTTGTTGGCATTGTTTTACATTTTTCTAGATCACTTATAGACTTGAAATAATTTTCACCACCAGTTTCTAAATCTGTCTCATAGCATTTTTGATCTTCAACAGAGTAATAGTAAGAAACTTTTTTTGGACGGCATTTCTTATCCTGAACCTTTACTGAATAGCGGTGAAGAGCCTTAGCCTGATAATTTTCTAAGCTAAGTCTTTCATCTACTTCAATACAGAATCCTGTATTCCATTTTTGGGGAATTTTTTGTACCCATGCAAATCTATTTTTTGCTAGTAATGATACAATTGGTAGGAATAACAGAATAAATATAAATTTATACATACATTATACCTACTAACTTTAATTGATATATTTGTGACTTACTAATTAAGCAAAAGAGTTAATTATTTTCAATAGCTGGCGGCAGGTCACTTGTCCTACTAATTTGTCATCTTGAACAACTGGGCGTCGACGTTGGCCTTGGTTGAGCATTGAGGTAACTACATCAAAAAGCTGTGCATTAGGAGAAGCAGTTGTTACTTCCTTGGTCATTATATCTTTTGCCGTGTGAACAGGAGCATTACGCCCATCATGATAGAGGTTATCTGACATTACTCTTAGGCAATCTAGTTCTGAGATCATTCCTAAAAAGTTTTTATCAGCGTCAGCAACAAGAACTCCGGAGAGCTTGTGTTTCAAAGTTAATTTAGCCACATCTTCAATGCTAGTGTCAGGTGTAACAGTCGTTGGATTTGCATTCATATAGTCTTTAATTAGAAATGTTTTGGTCATCTGATTCTCCTAAAAATATAAGTTAATATATTCTAAGTAATATTTTAAATAATGACTATAGTTAAATAAGTTATAAGCCACCTTGTAAGTTGACTCCAATAGTCAGATATTCCTCTTCACTAGTACCTTTAGTACTACTAAAACGGCGAGTTTGATGGAGGGAGCTAAATGGAATCTTGTATTGTACGGATTGCGTAGATTAGTCTGGAAT
>DAOWEO010000123.1 GCA_030638415.1 Bdellovibrionales bacterium
GGAGTCAAAGATTTTTTATTTGATGTGAAGACTAATAAGAAAACTCGAAAACGACTTGCTAAGTTTAGATGGCTTAATGTTCTTTTTAAAAAAGGGGAATTTTCCTTTACCTACTATTTTATCCACTCGAATTTAAGAATATTTTGTTCTGATATGAGTTCACGTGGTCGTAAATTACGTAGTGAAAATGTCAAGATTGCAATCAATGCACTATGGAATGATCGTAGATCATCTTTTAAGGCAGAGAGATATTTTTCTAGAGCATCCATGGTTGGTAGAGTAGACATGACCAAAATTTGGAAGAAGTTTACTCCTTACCCTGAACGTGCAGGAGAGAAGCTTAAAAATAGTAAGAGACTTGCCCACCTCTATGAACAAGGTCTTTTTGAATACTACTATTTTTTCAAGGGCCCATGGGGACGCTACTTTAAAGTTGTAGAAATAGAGGGAAAACCTGTAGTCGTCAGTTTTAATGGTAAAGAGTTCTATGGCTATCGAAATCGCCACTATTTTAAATACTTTATTCCTCTTTAATAGGTTGTCTTGCTATTTTTTTGGGTATATAAACTTATATTACACTAGTATATTATTTGTTTAGTTAAATTTTATTTAGGAGCACATATGTTAAAAAATTATATATTTACATCAGAGTCAGTAACAGAAGGACACCCAGATAAGATGGCAGATCAGATTAGTGATGCTGTTTTAGATGCAATGCTAACACAGGATGCTAACTCGCGAGTGGCTTGTGAAACCATGATTACCACCGGACAAGTTATTCTTGCAGGTGAAATAACTTCAAATTCTAATATTGATTTCCAGGAAGTTGTTAGAAGTAAAATCAGAGAGATTGGTTACGACCATTCAGATAAGGGTTTTGATTGTAACACCTGTAGCGTTAACGTGGCACTAGATAAGCAGTCTCCAGATATTTCCCAGGGGGTCACTGAAGGTGAAGGGACGTTTAATGAGCAAGGTGCAGGTGACCAAGGTCTTATGTTTGGATATGCAATTGATGAAACAGATAGTTTTATGCCTTTGACTATAGATCTGGCACATAAGCTGGCAATGCAACTTTCAGCGGTAAGAAAAAATGGAACAATGCCATTATTACGTGCTGATGGAAAAACTCAAGTCTCTGCTCAATATGTTGATGGTAAGATTCAGCGTATTGATGCTATCGTAGTCTCTTCACAGCATGCGGAAGAGATGACTTTAAAGAATTTACAAGAAGGCATTAGAGAAGAGGTTATTAATAAAATTGTTCCAGCACATCTAATTGATAATAACACTAACTTTTATATTAATCCTACTGGCCGCTTTGTGATTGGTGGGCCAATGGGAGATTGTGGACTAACAGGTCGTAAGATTATAGTTGATACCTACGGCGGTCACGGCGCTCACGGTGGTGGAGCATTTTCAGGGAAGGACCCATCTAAGGTAGACCGCTCTGCTACATACGCTGCAAGGCAGGTAGCTAAACATGTCGTAGCTGCTGGACTTGCAAAAAAAGCTTTAGTACAGGTTGCATATGCTATTGGTGTTGCTAAGCCAGTATCATTTCTAGTCGAAACATATGGAACTGAGACAGTTCCACTCGATAGTATAAACCGTGCTGTTAATGAAATTTTTGACATGACTCCTAAAGCAATTATTGACCGCTTAGGGTTATTACGTCCAATCTATTCACCAACAGCAGCTTATGGCCACTTTGGTAGAACTTCTGAAGATAGTTTTACATGGGAAAAGCTAAGTCATATTGATAAACTTAAAGAGTTACTTTAACTGTTACAAAGGACCCCTTATCTCTGCCGATAAGGGGGAGTTTTTAAATGGACTTTATTTATTTTTTATTACGTTATATCCCATTCTGGGCAGTTCCTATTATGATCATAGCAGGAGAGTTTAGCTATATTTATTGGCTAAAGTCATTTCACCGCTTAGCCTACTTTCTTTTTGCAATTGCCTTTATATGCTTATTATTTAATGGATTTTATTTTTGGAGTGGTGGTCCCGATAAGATCGTTATTAAATTTAACTCTGCAATAACCACATAGGCACCTATAATAATTACACATAATCATATAACCAACTCATATCGTGCTAAGTAAGTACTGAATAAACTTCATCCAAGGAATAGATATGAAATTTTATGTAAGTTTACTTGTGACTTTTACAATTTTTATTACTAATGCTTATGCTTTGACCTTTAGAGATTTCAAGAAAGGGGATATTCGTTCTTCTAGTGTTGATCTGAAAACAATTTCAAGCTGTAATTTGGGTGAATCGAATGGAGAAGAATTTGGATGGAAATTAAACGATGGGACAGGAGAATACTTTTGCTCCCGCAGTGGTACTCCAGGGCATGAATGTTTATACAATTATAAAATGGAATACACTATAAAGATTAACAGCTTAGTTTTAACGATTAACCAAGACGATTTAGGATCTTATGATGGAAATGTTTTTACTCAGGAAAAATGCTACGAGAATGTAAAAAAGATATACAATGCAAAAGTATTAAGCTGGCTTTCATTCTTAAATGAAGTTGATACGGGAGTCGCTAGTGTCGCTACAGATAGTCGAGGATGCTACCATCAGCATTGTGAAAGTGCGGGACTTAAAGTAGTTTTTGAAGAGAGTACAAATGTAATACAAGACTACACGTCTTATAGATATAGTAGCAATTGTCCAAATAACCTGTAGTTAAGAAAAATATAAATAATTAGTAGTAAATATGAAGAAGTTTGATTATTTGTTGCTATGATGGGCCTTGTTCTACTTGATGGTGATCAAGGCTAACTGCTAAAGATGCTAGTAAGTCATGGGTGCTGTAAGGATTATTACTACTTATGCCTTAAGATTAATTAGGTAATGCGACAGTTGCTCAGGAAGTGTTGAGCTAGTAGCCTGTAAAAAAGAAAGGGTGCGCCATTAAATTGACACTTTTACTCACTCTTTGCTAGAATTATTGCAGTGGATTATTAAATTCACTTTCGTGAGGATATTTTGCAGGATTTGAACTTTTTACAGGATGCTTTAGATGAGGACTTCTTTAATGGTAGAAGACGTCCATGTCTAGTTATTGTTGAAGATGATCGTCTGTTTGCTCTGTCTGTAAAAAAGTTTTTAGAAAAAAATCTAGATGTCGATATTAAATACTACTCAAAGCCATCTGAGTGTCTAGAGCTTTTAGCTCTTGACGCAGACTGTCCATTTTGCCTGCTAACTGACATTAGTTTTGATAGTGCTAGTGCTGATGGCCTTACTCTTATCGATTTGCTCCATGAAAGATTTTCAAATTTTGTAACGATTGCTATGACTGGATATGCCAGTATTGAAACAGCAATTATGGCAACCAAAAAAGGGGTCTTTCACTATCTGGCAAAACCTTTTGAATTAGACTCACTAGTTGAACTATTACAAAGAGCATATGTTGAAAAACTAGGAATGGAAGCTGGACAGTTGTTGAAAAAACAAGAATCGGCGGTTGGTACTATTTTTAGAAAGAAATTTGAAATAGAAACTCCTGACCATTCTGATATGTATGAAGGAATGATTGGTCGCTCGTCTGCTATGAAAGAGGTCTTTTCTCTGATTGAGCGTGTGGCAAATAGTAGCTCTACAGTACTCATTAATGGTCCCTCGGGAACAGGAAAGGAGTTGGTTGCAAAAGCACTTCACTCCCTATCAAATCGTTCGAAGCAGCGATTAGTAACTGTTAACTGTGGTGCAATTCCAGCCGGTTTACTTGAGAGTGAGCTATTTGGACATGCAAAGGGATCTTTTACGGGTGCGATAGGGGATCGTAAAGGTAAGTTTGAGCAAGCTGATGGAGGAACATTTTTTCTTGATGAAATTGGAGATATGCCACTATTGCTGCAGGTCAAACTACTACGAGTTTTACAAGAGAAAAAAGTTGAAAGAGTAGGAGAAAATTTACCCCGTGATATCAATGTGAGAATCATTACAGCAACCCATCGAGATATTGAAAAATCAGTACAAGAGGGAAGTTTTCGAGAAGATCTGTTTTATCGCTTAAATGTTATTCCTATCAAAATACCATCACTAGTTGAGAGAAGGGAGGATATTCCTCTGCTCATCTCTTACTTTCTTTCTAAATTTGTAAGTGCTGATGGTAGTAATAAGATCTCATTTGATGAGAAGGCACTAGAGGTCTTGATGACTCATCGCTGGCCTGGCAATGTTCGAGAACTGGAAAACTTAATTGAGAGACTGGTTATTTTAAAAGGTGGGTCAATTGTTACTGAAAATGATCTTCCATCTAAACTTATGGAAAATCGTCCTACATCATATATTCAAGATGGTTTAATCAATCTTCCTGAAGATGGAGTGCATTTTAAGAAATTTATGGATGAAATAGAAGAGTCCCTAATTTTGCAAGCTCTAGCACGAACTAAAGGCAATAAAAATCAAGCATCAAAGCTTTTGTCGATGAATCGTACGACTCTAATTGAGAAAATGAGAAAAAAAGGCTTAAATTAGTTTCATACAGAACCAATATTGTTTCCAACAAAAACTTACTAACTTTATTATTTATTAAAATAACTATATGAAATGAAA